>JBELAB010000210.1:0-5888 GCA_049509275.1 Syntrophobacteraceae bacterium
GAGCATGATATGAATTTAATTATGGACATATCGGACCGAATCCTCGTGCTTGATTTCGGGAAGGTGCTGACATCGGGGACCCCTGCCGAAATCAAGGAAAACAGCGCCGTAATAGAAGCCTACCTTGGCATGGAAAACGGCGAGGATACCCATGGCCCCGGACTTGATCCGGGGCGAAGACCCGACGTGCGATAGATTTTTCCATTCTTTTTGCACATTCCCGTCCAGGACGGTTTTCACTATTTAACCGGGGCCGTTTTTCGATGCTGACCGTAAAGAGCGTGCATACATATTACGGAAACATTCATGCCCTGAAGGGGGTTTCGCTGCATGTGCGCAAAGGTGAGGCAGTCACGCTGGTGGGCGCCAACGGGGCCGGAAAAAGCACCCTGGTGAACACTATCTGCGGCATAGCCAGGCCGTCCAGGGGAAGCATCGAGTTTCTCGGACGCCAAATTGCGGGCCTCGCCCCGGAGAACATTGTCCGTAGAGGAATTGCGCTGGCGCCGGAAGGACGTCAGGTCTTTTCCGCCATGACCGTTGAAGCCAACCTGCTGATGGGGGGCTTCATTCATCGTAAAGACCCTGAGCAGTTGCGCAAAGACATGGATCGCCTTTATAATAGGTTTCCGATCTTAAAGGCGCGCCGCCGGCAGTTGGCCGGAACTCTGAGCGGGGGCGAGCAGCAGATGCTCGCCATCAGCCGGGCGCTCATGTCCAGGCCTCAGCTTCTGATCCTCGATGAGCCGTCAATGGGCTTGGCCCCGCTGGTTACAAAAGATATATTTTCCATCGTTTTGGAGCTCAAAGAGGAGGGCCGGACAATTCTGCTGATCGAGCAAAACGCACGAGCGGCGCTAAAGATTGCCGACCGCGGCTATGTGATGGAAACCGGAAAGGTGGTGCTGGAGGGAGAAGGTCTTCAATTGCTCGAACACCGGGAAGTAAAACGGGCTTACCTTGGCCGGGGCGCCCGGCAAATATGGGAGGCGTGATGAAGGAAAGTGAACAGTGAACAGTGAGCAGTGAACAGTGAACAGAAGAAAACACTTTCTGTTCACTGCTCACTTTTTACTGAAAAAGGACACTCCCATGCCGATCTGGGAACCGGAAAAAGAGGGTATGTCCCGGGAGGACCTCCGTCAGACGCAGCTCGAACGTCTTCAGGCTACTCTGAACCGCGTCTATAAGAACGTTTCCTTCTACCGGCGCACATTCAAGGAGATTGATTTCAGGCCTGAAGACGATTTTACCGAGATAAGCGACATAGAGCGGCTGCCTTTCACCAACACGCAGGACATAAGCGAGAGCTACCCTTATGAGATGTTTGCCGTGCCCCTGCGGGAGGTGGTCCGGGTGCATGCGTCTTCAGGTTCTTCGACAAATCCGCGCGTTGTCGGTTATACAAGGCAGGACCTGCGGACCTGGAGCAACCTGGTCGCGCGTATTCTCAGCGCGGGCGGAGTCGTCCAGGATGATGTCATACAAGTGACCTTGGGCTACGGCCTGCTAACGGGGGGGTTGGGCATTCATTACGGCGCAGAGCGAATCGGGGCTTCCGTTCTTCCCACTTCCGTCGGACACACGGAAAGACAGATAAAAATAATGCAGGACTTCAGAACTACCGTTCTCGCCTGCACTCCCAGCTATGCTCTTATAATCGCCGACCGGATGGATTCAATGGGCTTGAGCGCCAAGAGTCTTTCTCTGAAGTACTGCATATGCGCCGGGGAGCCATGGACGGAGCAAATGCGCCGTGAAATCGAGGAGCGTCTTTTTGTCAAGGTGACCGACAATTACGGAATAACGGAAGTGCTTGGCCCGGGGATAGCCGGAGAGTGTCTCCAGCAGTGCGGAATGCACATACAGGAGGACCATTTCTACGCAGAGGTGGTCGACCCGGAATCGGGGACCATTCTCGGTCCGGGGGTCAAAGGCGAACTGGTCCTTACCACCCTTACCAAAGAGGCCTTCCCGGTGATCCGCTTTCGAACCGGGGACACGTGCAGCATCACCGACGAGCCCTGCGCCTGCGGACGCACCACTCGCCGGATCAGCAGGATATACGGACGTTGCGATGATGTGCTGGTCATCAAGGGCATAAATATAATCCCGGATCGGATCGGCGATATCCTGCAGGGGATCGGGGGGGAACGGCCGGTGTTTCAGTTGGTGGCGGACCGTCACGGGCGTCAGGACCAGCTTGAGATTTGGGTCGAGGTGACCGAGCAGTTTTTCTATGACAAGATGCGCGAGCAGCGGAGTCTTGTCGATTTCATGAGCAGGAAGGTAGCTGCTTTTGTTGGAATAACCCCCAAAATAAAGCTGGTCGAAAGAGGTTCGCTCAAGCGCGAGGGCGACAGGGTTAAACCTTTTGTCGATCTCAGGCACGAAATGACAACGGAGGACACTTGATGCACGAACTGTTGATTGCTCAAACCAACAGGCCCCGGTTTCTTCTGGGCAACGAAGCGATTGTGCGCGGGGCGCTCGAAAGCGGAGTTGGTTTTGTGGCGGCCTACCCAGGGACGCCCTCTTCGGAGATTATCGATAATTTCGCCCAATTGGGCGACGAGGCTGGTATATACGTAGAATATTCCGTAAACGAGAAGGTTTCGATGGAAGTTTGCGCGGCAGCGGCGATTTGCGGTGTAAGAAGCCTTTGCTCGATGAAACACGTCGGTCTCAACGTGGCCGCCGATGCTTTTATGAGTCTTGCCTACGTTGGGGTAAAAGCGGGCATGGTGATCGTAGTCGCAGACGATCCATTCCTTCATTCGAGTCAGAACGAACAGGACAGCAGATATTATGCAAAGCTCTCCGGGGTCCCGATGCTCGAGCCATCGACTCCACGGGAAGCTTACCTGATGACGCTTGAAGCCTTCAGGATTTCTGAAAAATTCGGCACGCCCTGCCTGCTGCGCACCACAACGCGTGTAAACCATTGCCGGGGGCCTGTAGAGATCGGCTCGATTCCAGCGGGAAAGGGCTTTTCGGGTGAATTCAAAAAGGACCCTTTCAACCTGGTTTTAATTCCCGCAGTAGGCCGTAAACTGCGGTTGGCCTTGCTTGAAAGGACCCAACGGCTGATAGGGGAGTCCGAGGGCAACCCTTTTAATTTTATTTCGGGAAAGGGCGGCCTGGGCATCATTACCAGCGGCATCTGCTTTCTCCATGTGCTCGACGCTGTAACCGGCATGGGCCTGGAGGATAAAATCAGGATCCTCAAGCTGGGCTTTACCTATCCACAGCCTAAAGCCCTGATCGCCGAATTTCTTGGCGGCGTAAAGAAGGCCCTGGTGGTTGAAGAAGTAGATCCATTCATTGAGGAGGCGGTAAAGATCTGCGCGCAGGAATCAAAACTCTCAGTCGACATTGCAGGCAAAGGCAAGGGATTGATTCCTGAAGCTTTCGAGGTTGATCCGGTAAAGGTAAAAAACGCCATCAGCAAATTTTTCAGTATTGATTACGAGCAGCCCAAAGTCCACGAGGCTCCTGAGCTGCCGCAGAGGCCGCCCAATCTGTGTCCCGGCTGCCCCCACCGAGCGACTTATTATTCGGTGAAGAAGGTCTTTGGAGAGGAAGCGGTATATCCCACCGACATCGGATGTTACACCCTGGGCATTCTTCCACCGCTCAAAATGGCCGATTTCCTCATCTGCATGGGTTCCGGCGTGTCCACAGCGGGAGGATTCAGCAAAGTGCTGGACCGGCCGGTCGTCGCTTTCATCGGCGATTCCACATTTTTCCATGCGGGAATACCCGGGCTCGTAAACGCCGTCTCAAACGGCCACAAGATTTTGCTCGTCATTCTCGATAATGGAACTACGGCCATGACGGGCCATCAGCCTAATCCCGGGGTCGAGTTGACCCCGAAGGGGAGGATCGAGCCCAAAGTGAGTCTGGAGAAGCTGGTCCGGGGATGCGGAGTGAGCCGGGTGGCAACGATTAATCCTCTCCAGGTCAAAAAGAGCCAGGCAGTATTACAGGATTTCAAGAACAAAATGAACTCATCCGGGGTTTCGGTCATTATCGCCAAAAGCCCCTGCCCTCTTTTTGAGACCCGGATAACCATGAAACAAAAGAAAATAGTTTTTCGGACCGATGAATCCAAATCCTGTGCAGAGTGCGAGAAACAATGCCTGACCGAACTCGGCTGCCCGGCCTTTTTTATTGAATCCTCAGGCGGGGTCGAGCACGTTTTAATAAACGAATCCCTTTGCAGCGGGTGCAGCGTCTGTTCGCAAATCTGCGATTCCATCAGTCCTAAAAGGATTTAATGAAAAGAGATATCATGCCGATGGGTAAAGAAATTAGAACTTTGCGCATATTTTTTACCGGTGTTGGAGGTCAAGGGACCCTTCTTGCAACCCGCCTCGTCGGTGAGGCCGCCCTGGAGGAGCGTGTCCCGGTTCTGATGAGCGAGATTCACGGCATGGCGCAAAGGGGCGGGGTCGTTGAGTCCTCCGTAGTAATGGGTCACGCCGCCAGCCCAATCATCGCCGACGGCGAAGCGGACATCGTGATCGCGTTTGAACCGCTCGAGGCAGCCCGAGCGCTGCCGAAATGCAACCTGAAAACGGTGGTCATAACGAGCATCGCGCCAATTCCGCCCTTCACCGTTACAATCGGCCAAAGCGTTTATCCCGACCGGGATGCGCTCTACAGAATGGTGGAACCTCACGTTGCGAGCCTGATCCGGGTGGATGCAGATGGACTGGCAAGGTCCGTCAGCGCCGAGCGCAGCTCGAATGTGATCATGGTCGGGGTATTAGCCGGAACCGGCATTGTGCCGGTATCCAAAACGAGTTTCGAGCAGGCGCTCCGGCAAATCATGCCTGAAAGGCTGATCGAGCCGAACATGCGTGCACTGGATGTGGGGTACAGGTTTGGCGCTCAATTGCCGGCCTCCACCCGGCAACATTCCACCCGAACTGAGGCCCAAGACTGAATTTCCTTAAAGGGGCAAGGGGCGCAAAGGTCCTAAATGGCCGAAATAAAGAGCACCTGGAACTCGTCTGAATTTAAGAAACGACTGATGATTGCGATTTCTACCCCTCGAGTTATGCGATATGACGGGTAAAAAAACAATGCGGGCATATATCCTGCTCAAAATCCTGACCTTCTGCCTGGCCGCGTTCGGCCTGATTTCCCTGTCAGGCGATTTCGCCTTCACCAGCGAAACCATTCCCTGGAAGGAGGCCGATGAAGGTTTGCTTGTAGCTGAGTTCGAGTCCGTTTTTGACAACAACCCTTACGAGATCACGATGGTTAAGGTCGACCCCGAAAGGTATTCGTTTCAGCTTCTGTGCGCCACGCAACACGGAAAAGAGTCTCTCACCATCAAAGAATGGGCTTTGAAGTATCAAATGCTTGCGGCTGTAAACGCCGGGATGTTTCAGCAGAACGGTTTGACCAGTGTGGGATTCATGAAGAACTTCGGTCACATTAACAACCCGAGGCTCAGCAGCGCCAATACCATCCTGGCGTTCAACCGGGCGGATGAAAATTCCCCCGAAATACAGCTCGTTGATCGTGAATGTCAGGATTTTAACTACTTGCGGCAAAAATATCAGTCATTCGTACAAAGCATAAGAATGATTTCCTGTAGCCGGCAAAATGTCTGGAGCAGGCAGGATTCCAAGTGGAGCACCCTGGCGGTCGCAATGGACACTCAGGGGAATATCCTGTTTCTTTTCAACAGGACCCCCCTTTCGGTTCATGATTTTATAGAAATCCTGCTCTCTCTTCCGCTGTCTCTAAAGAGCGCAATGTATCTGGAGGGCGGACCACAAGCTTCACTTTATCTGTCTACATCGAGTATGACCATCGAGAGATACGGAGTCTGGGGGGGCCTTGAAAAAAATCCCCTCCCATTTCCACTGCGC
>JBELAB010000211.1:0-5870 GCA_049509275.1 Syntrophobacteraceae bacterium
CTGGAACATCACGGTGTACCATGATGTGTGATGTAGGAGAAATGGCATTGAGAGCCATTTTTTGCTACTGTGACCCCACTATGGAAAAGACCTTCAAATCCTGTGATCGAAAACAAATGCTGCTGCTCCCACCCTCGTTGTTGGACTGGCTTCCAGAGGGACACCTGGCACACTTCATTTTGGATGTGGTCGAGCAGCTTGACCTCTCAAGGATATACGCCTCCTACTTGGCAAACCGCCGCGACTCGCATGCCGGATACCGTTATCCTGCATCCAGCAAGCATTACGGGCAGCGTTGGCAGACCGCCCCGCCCGCGAGGTCGTAATCGTGGCAGTGCTCTCGCTGCCATTTGGCGTCATATCGCGGATTCCATGTCCCCTCCCATTTATAGTCGTTCGGGGTGTTAAACAACTGGACAATGGTCAGAGCGTCCATCCATGAACCCGCCGAATACGGCGAACAGGTATCATCGGAATATGTCGTAACCATTACTGGAGCGACGAGAAAAAACATCAGGGCGAATAAACTTAATTTTACACCACGCATGCAATAGATTCCTTTCTACCTGTATCTTGCCGGATAAATACTCCGGTACTCCTATCCTGCCTTCAACAAACCCGTTATGTTGTCTAATACTTAGGCAAAATCCATGCCCGGCGTACTGAGAATTGTAATGTTTTGCTTTTAAGCAATGTATGTGGACACTTACGACAAAGTGAGTAACATCGAAAGTTGTGGACTTGAACAGAAAAAGTGTTGCATGCAACATAAGGTAATCCCTAGACATTGAAGTGTAGCATGTGACTTGAAAGGAATGCAACGCTTCTGTTGCATGCAACAGTTCTTAGATCCAAATCCATAGATTTCGACGGACACGTCCAGCCTTATTAGTGTTTATGTATATGTATAAAAATTGAGTGGCGACGTTTCTTAGCTCGTCTGGCATAGAATATGCTCGAGTATAATGTTACTTAGTTCATTTCAATTTTGAGAGGTGGTGTTGATATGTTGGAAACCATCCTGATAATAGTCTTATTGGTTATGCTCTTCGGCGGTGGCGGAGGATTCTACTGGTCGAGGCGGGGACGTTTTTAAGCGCCCAGATCAGGGGCGGTGGTCAAGCGCCAGGATGAAGATCTGGCAAGATCCACGAACTGGTGATCGACGCCGAAGAGCCACGTGGTTTACGTGTTGCTCTCCATGGGGGACTTCCCGGGCATGGTGAACAAGCTGTTTGCCTTGCCTTGGAAAGCCTTAGAATTCCACGCCACTGAGCGCAAACTCATCCTCAACGTGGACAAGGAGAAGCTGAAGATGGTTCCCGTATTTGAAAAAATATTGGGGATGATTCTCCGTTAGGCTGCTCGGTTTCAGCGATCATGAACATGTCAGCAGAATCAATCGTGAGAAATCTTTTCCCGTTTGGCTGTTTTTACTGAGACGTGGGCTCAATCGCTCTGACGTATATCGAATTATCCTGTAAGAGAAAGGAGCAACCCTATGAAGAGACTTGGAAACTTCATAATGCTGTTTCTGGCAATTTGCACTTTTTTTGTAACCCAGGCCCTCGCCGCTCAAGAAGAGGTGGACAAAACCCCTGGTGTCCAGACTCAAAAGGATGAAAAAGGAGCGACGAGTGCGGGACAGAGTCAAACAAGCGAAAAACCTGCCATGGAGAAGGCTGACAGAGTCACCAAGATAATAGGGAAAGCAGTGATAAGTCGGAAAGGAGAGGATCTCGGAAAAATTGAAGATATAGTGCTTAACAAGGAGGGATGTCTTGACTATATAATTTTGGCTCCCGTAGGTTTACTTGGGACCGGTGACAGATTGATTCCGATTCCGTGGAAAGCCGTTACGACAGGTGCTCAAGCGGACACGATTATCGTCGACATTGACAAAAGCCAGTTAGAGCAAGCCCCCAACTTTGAAAGCAAGAAATGGCCGAACTTCTCCGACTCCGATTGGTATGGGAAAATCCGAGAGTTTTTCGGAGGACAAAAGTAGGCGCAGACGAAGTATTGAATATAAGAATTTACTTTGTGCTGCTCGGTGAAGATAACACAGTAATGTAGCAGGAGGAAAACATGAGAATAAATATGCAAATTGAGCCCTTGATCGGATTCTTGGTAATAGGGATTGTAGCCGGTTTCCTGGCTGAACGAATTATGAAAGGAAAAGGAGCCGGTCTGGTCATCAATATGGTCGTAGGAGTCGTAGGCGCCTTGATTGGGGGCTTTCTGTCGGGCTTTTTGAAGTTGCCCTTTCACGGACTGATCGGAACGTTGATTAGTGCTACGGTCGGGGCGGTGATACTCCTGTTCCTGGTAGGACTGGCTAAGATTATTCTTTATCCAAAAAAATCGTGGTGGCGAAGAGCTCTTAAACGCAATTGAAGAGGGAGTTTGCAAGCTGGAATCAGTTATTGGTAAAAGGGTTCGATTTCACCGGACAGGGACTTTTCAGCAGGTTGGATTGAGGGAACGGCCCACTTGGGAAATCGTATGATTTTGCGGTCTATCGGGTTGTTCAAGGATTTTTTCCGGGCGGAATCCGCCTCAAAATGAGGTTCGCCATCGCGCATAGTCAAGTTGACGCATTATTCAGGGCAAAAAGAAAAGTGAAAGGAGAAAACATGAGAAGAATGATGATAACGTCAGCATGCGTTGTATTACTGGCAGCAGGAATTGCGCTGGGCCAAGAAACCACGGTAAAATCCATGCCTCCGTCTGTGGTCAAGACTGTTCCGCAGTCTGGCGATACGACAGTGGATGCGACGGTGACAAAGCAAATCACCGTAATATTTAGCAAAAAGATGACGGACGGCAGTTGGTCTTGGGCGCAGATGTCAAAGGAGACGTTTCCCGAGGTTGTCGGAAAACCGAAGTATCTGGACGACCAGAGGACTTGTATTGTGAATGTGAAGCTCGAACCACACAAAACTTACGTGGTCTGGATCAACTCGCAAGAGTTTTCTGGATTTAAGGACGTTGACGGAAACTCGGCCGTTCCTTTCCTTTTGGTCTTCCAAACCAAGTAGAAAATAGAGAACAAGCGGGTGCTGACCAAACAGCTATACGGAAAGATTTCAAAGCAAGCGCACAACTTGACGCATTATTCCGAGTATAAATCTGTCTTAGGAGGAGCATGAATTATGCTCAGTAATGGTGAATCGTTAAGTCGGACCGCCAGTAGATTTTCCCCCCGCCATCGACTCCTATACATGTTTATTTTTCTCGCCTTCCCGCTGCTCATAGCCGCTAAGGCCAAAAAGCCCGCGGAGCCGGTCACCCTGCGGCTGATGAGCCCCGACCGCTTGAAGAAAGAATACGGGCCTGGCTTCAGGGCCGCTGCATCACCTATGCAAAAGGGGTCGCCTAATGCCGTAGATGTTCGACTATTACACCAGAGGTCTTCGTGACTATGATTTTCTGATAGAGTATCTTCAGGACGAAGGCTTCGAGGGCCTATCAGCCCTCATCGCCGAAGTCAGAGGGCTAAAGAAATCATAATGAAGGACGCATACCTGTTCGTGTACGGCACACTGCGACGAGGTACCGATAGCGAAATGTATCACTTGCCGGCGCGACACGCTGATTTTGTTGGCGACGCGACCTACAAAGGGAAGCTCTACAGGATTGACTACTATCCTGGTGTTGTGGCATCTGAGGATCCTTCAGACGCTGTACATGGTGAGGTTTATCGGCTCCGCGAACCCGACCTAGTTCTATCACGTTTAGATCAGTACGAGGAATGTGGGCCTGGTTTCCCGGAGCCAACGGAGTACACTCGTGAGATTCAGCCCGTTAGACTTCGGAGTGGCGAGACTATCTCAGCGTGGCTGTATCTTTACAATCGACCCACGGACAACCTCGAGTTGGTGTCTTCAGGTGACTTCCTCGAAACAGTGAAGCGGGAAGCAGGAAGCAGGAAGCACTGAATGGCTTCGCCGGGTAAGGGGTGAGAGGTGAGAGGTCATTGGCCCTGCCTCTTACCCATCACCTCTTACCCATCACCTCTTACCCATCACCCCTTACCCATTACCTCTTACCTGCACCAATATTGTAGCGCGCAGTGATTTTGCTTTGCCAAACGGCAACGAGAAGCGGGAAAAAAATAACTCCTCTTGGTTCTATCGCTTCGCGAGGGCAATAGAAACGGCAACGAGAAGCGGCAAAAAGCAGAAAACAGACGTCAGCGGACAGTGGCCAGTCGTCAGAAAAAGTTCCGGGAAGGTGTTGTTGGCTGGACGGTTACGTACTTTCGATTCACCTATTCACCTACTCACCTACCCACCTGCATTTATCACGGCAACGAGAAGCGGCAAACTGAAGAGGGAGCGTGAGGCAGGGAGCAGGAAGCGAGGAGCAGAAAAAATAACTCCTCTTGGTTCTATCGCTACGCGAGGAATAGTGTACAGTGAACGGTGAAAAACAAAATCCCAATCCCTTAGCCAATCAGGACCGCCCTTTTCTTGGGCAGGCACGCTTAAGGGCGGTCCGACCCCGAAGGACGCACATGCGGAACGAGCTGTCTTAAATCTCAACGTCACACGGTGTTTAACCCTAAGCATATCGATGCATCCGAGACCAGTTGAAAATATGTTGGATCTGCAATATGTTCAAAGAAACTTGAGCAGTAGGAGAATGGAATATGACCGCGCTTTTGAAGAAGGCTTTCGATGTCGCTTCATCGCTTCCCCCTGAGCGGCAGGATGTCATTGCAAGGCTCGTTCTTGCAGAAATCGAAGATGACAAGCGCTGGGATGAGGCATTTGCCGGGTCGCAGGATAAACTGGCCGACATGGCTGCAGAGGCTATCGCCGAGGACAAGGCCGGCAAGACCCGGTCAATGGAAGAGATAGTGTGATCAGCAAGGCTTCCAGTAGATTTTGGAAATCTTTCGAACGTCTTCCCCCCACTGTGAGGGAAAAAGCTAAAGAAGCCCATAGGCTGAGGCTTATTTGGAGACAAGCCCTCAGTGTAAAGTGATCCGACTTTGCTTTTCGACCTCTCAAATTTGAGATGTTCCGACCGTCGTCTGGGAATCCCGATCCATTACATACTTCAACGGCACATGCGCCGGCAGGCATAACCCTGAGCTGCAGAACTATTTTCGGCTGCGCTTAAGTGTGTGAAATGTCCGAAGTTCAATGGCGGTAAGGCGACCCCGAAAGGGTAGAAAAGCCTACAGTGTTGTCCCGAAGATATGGACCAAAGAATCATTAATGGCAAAGGGATTAAAAAATTGGATGCCTTCCAGCACTCGGGCGTGTTGAAAATCTTCACTCAGCAGAAGGGTTACCCCTGCTTCATTAGCCACTGCCCATAGCATGGCGTCCCAGAACGAAATGCTGTGTTCTTTCACTGCCTTGTGAACCGTCTACCTTTCATGCAGAACATCTCTTCGGGGTACTTGGCCACCCAGTGAGTACCCCTTTCGCATTCGAGCCAGAGTCCGCTTGCGTGCCTGCTCTTGAGCCTCAGTCAGTCCGCTCGATCTCTGAACGCCTATCAACTTGGCGACAGGTACGCCCCGACGGGTAATGATGATCTCTGCACCTCTGCGGTGGATCTTTTCATAACCCACTCATCCGGAGCTTCCCGCTTCCCGCTTCCTGCTTCTCGCTTCCCGCTTCCCGCTTCCTGCCTGCAGTGGATCTTTTTTCTCACTCGGAGAGTTCCACTTTCAGCACTGTGGGAGAACTTTTCCCGTAAACGTCAGGCTCATACATTTGTTCGGCGCGGGCCGGCAGCGCGGTGAATTCGCCCGGAGCAATCGCCTGGGCCGTGTATGAGAGATAATAATGTCCGGCGCCGAGCCGCTCTGAATAAAACCGGGCGGAGTCATGCCGCAATTCCTTATGGTA
>JBELAB010000212.1:0-5869 GCA_049509275.1 Syntrophobacteraceae bacterium
TTTGTCTCCGTGTCTCCGTGTCTCGTTGTCTCCGTGTCCCCGTGTCCCCGTGTCTCCGCGTCAGCCCTTCCCTCCCCGCTTCGCATTGCCGTTTGGTAAAAAAATTCAGGCTGCGATATACTGCTCTTGAGGATGAAAATATGCTCTGGAAATTGAAACAGCGGCACCAAAAATGGCTGGAAGGCGAAAAGGGGACCGTCTTCAAGGACTGGGGAGGCAAAATACGCATCGCCCTGGCCTTTCCGAACCGCTATAGCGTGGGGATGTCCAATCTCGGGTTCCAGTTCGTCTATGACGCTCTAAACCGGTTTGAAACCGTAGTGTGCGAGCGGGTATTTTACCCGGAGCCCGAAGACTTCGCCATGGTCAGACAATTTCCCGGAGGTCTGCTGTCGGTCGAATCTCAAAGGCCGCTTGCCGACTTTCACCTCGTGGCCTTCTCCGTTGCTTATGAAAACGATTACACAAACCTTATCGAAATGCTTCGGCTTGCCGCAATTCCCGCCCGGGCCCAAGACCGGACCGCAGCGCACCCCCTTGTGGCGGGAGGCGGGGTGGCGCTTTTCCTGAATCCCGAGCCGCTTGCCCCCTTTTTGGATTTTATATTCATTGGAGAGGCGGAGTCGCTGCTGCCCGACTTTATCGATTTTTGGAAACAATTTGAAGGCAGTTCCATTGGACGTTCTGAAATTTTAAGAAAGATGGGCAAATCGGTGGAAGGGATCTATGTTCCCTCTTTTTATGAGCCTATTTTCAATTCGGACGGGACCCTCGAGTCTATTCGCCCCCTGGATGGCAGCGGCCTTCCGGAAAGGGTTGCATGCAGGCGGGCCGATTTTTCAAAAAGTCCTCCATGCAAAACTTCCGTACTCACGGCCGATACCGAATTCAGCAATGTAGTTCTGCTGGAGATTGGAAGGGGGTGTGGACGTGGATGCCGGTTTTGCGCTGCGGGGTTCGTCTATCGGCCGGTCCGCTGGCACGGCGTGGATGAGCTGATGCAGGCCGCCGGTCCCGCAAACTCCGGGACAAAAAGGATCGGCCTCGTGAGCGCTGCGGTATCCGATCACCCGGAGATAGTCCACCTGTGCTCGTCACTGCTAGATCGGGGCGCCTCCCTTTCCTTTTCTTCGCTCCGGGCGGATACGCTTAACGCCCAAATCCTTTCATCGCTCGAATCGAGCGGGCACCAGGCAGTAGCGATCGCCCCCGAGGCCGGGTCGGAAAGGCTCAGGAGGGTTATCAACAAGAATTTGTCGGAAGCCCAGATATACAACGCAGTCGAAATCCTGGCCCAAAAGGGAATCTTGAATATCAAGCTCTACTTTATGATAGGGCTTCCGACAGAAACCGGAGAAGACCTGGAGGCAATCGTTGAGATTACAAAAGGGATCCGCCATCATGTACTGAGCGCAAGCCGGGGTAAAACACGGCTTGCAACCATTACGCTAAGCGTAAATTCCTTTGTTCCGAAGCCTTTTACGCCGTTTCAGTGGACGGCTTTTGCAGGGGTGGGGGGGCTTAAGGGAAAAGCCAAACGGATTCAGAAAGCCCTGGGGAAAGTACCGAACGTCCGGGTCCACTTCGACGTGCCGAAGTGGGCATACGTTCAGGCGCTTCTGTCCAGGGGAGACCGCAGGGTCGGCTTTTTCTTGGAAAAAGTCGGACTGGATGGGCTCAACTGGGGCCAGGCGATGCGCAGTTCGCCTTTAAACCCCGACTTCTGGGTTATGAGGGAGCGGGAGCGTGAGGAAAAATTTGCTTGGGAGGTAATAGACCACGGGATCGAGCGTAAATTCCTGTGGGAGGAATACGAGCGTGCTCTTCAGGAAAAGGACAGCCCCGAATGCCGGCCGGAACTAAATTGCAGAAGATGCGGGGTTTGCGGGCCGTAATACTGGATGCTTAATGCTGGACGTTGTGGCTGAAAAAATCACTCGAATCTATCCCATGGGCAGGGGCGAAGTCGTAGGGGTGCGCGAAATCGACCTCGAAATTTCACGGGGAGAAATGGTCCTGATAAAGGGTGAAAGCGGTTCGGGCAAGAGCACGCTGCTCTCGCTTCTGGCCGGACTGGACCGCCCGACAAGCGGCAGCCTGACCGTATCGGGGCTCAGGCTCGAAAGCGCCTCAGCCGGCGAACTCACCGAATTTCGCAGAAAGTCGGTTGGAATCGTCTTCCAGTTTTTTAATCTTCTACCGACGCTCACCGTGATCGAGAATGTCGGCCTGCCGGCCCTGCTGGCGGGAGAGGGACGCCCGGCGGTTACCAAACGTGCGACGGACCTGCTCGGCTGGCTCGGGATGGAGAAGCGCGCGAACCACTTTCCTTCCCAGCTCTCCGGAGGTGAGATGCAGCGGAGCGCCATTGCCCGCTCCCTTATAAACGACCCTTCTTTAATTCTTGCAGACGAGCCTACAGGCAACCTCGACAGCAAAAACGGGACGGCCGTCATCGAGCTTCTCGCAGAGCTTAACCGCGATCTTCACCGTACGGTTATTATCGCCACCCACAGCTCCTTAGCCGATCCCTACTGCACGGCGAGGCTGGTGCTAAAGGATGGCGCCATAGTGGAGCGCTAGATGCGGGGCTTCTTTCGCCTTTGGGTCTGGTTCAGCTTCCGCGAGCTGAAAGGCCATGCGTGGCGAACCGTTGTGGTGCTGGCGGGGATCAGCCTCGGGGCGGCGGTCTTTACCAGTGTCCGCCTGGCCACCAACGCTTCGGTCCAGTCCTTCGCAAACGGTATGGACGCGATTTCGGGCAGGGCGGAACGGACCGTGACGCTTCCGGGAGGGCGTCTGCCCGAAGAACTCGTATCCGTCCTGTTCAACTCGCCCGACCTCACCGCGGTCTCGCCTCTCATGTCAGCCTACGTTCGGGTGGAAGGAAGCGACGAACCGCTGCTGCTGCTCGGAGTCGATCCAATACTTGACCGGCCCTTGCGGACGTGGACATCCGAGCCGCCCGATTCGCGGGAAGCCTCTTCCCTGTGGCGGCGCCTTATCGGCGAGCCCTTCACCATGATCGCCGCAAAGAGGTTTTTACAAAAAAGCGGAGTTCGCACAGGTGAGTCCGTTCGTCTTCAGGGCGTTGCCGGCGCAGGCTCTTTTTTAGTGCTGGGCGAACTTGCCTCAGAGGAACCGGCCACCCTCGAGGGGGGAAATATCGCCATTGTCGACATCGCCACGTTCCAGGAATTCACTGGAGTATACGGTGAAGTCGAGCGCATCGACCTTATTTTCACCCGTCCCCTGACCGCAGACAAGCTCGACAGGGTCAAAGCCCTGCTCCCGGCGGGGGCCGAACTCGCTCAGCCCTCGGAGGCGAAAGAAACCGGCCGTGCGATGATCCGGGCCTACCAGATGAACCTCTCGGTCCTGAGTTTCGTTTCGCTCTTCGTGGGCATGTTCCTGGTTTACAGCATGATTTCGCTGCACGCGACCTCAAGGCGAAAGGAGCTTGCCATCCTGCGCTCGATAGGCGCCTCTTCTCGATTGCTTTTCCTGCTGTTCATCGCCGAAGGTTGCTTTTTCGGAATTGTGGGCTGGGCGCTGGCAGTCCCTGCAAGCCTTTTCATGACCGAAAAGCTGATAGGCTATGTCAGCTCGACCGTATCTCACCTTTTCGCGCGGGTGAACGTAGAGGGTTTCGGACTTACGGGCCGGGAAATGCTCCTGTCTTTTGCCATAACCCTGCTGGTGGCGGTGTTGGCGGCATGTCAGCCCGCCTTTGAGGCTTCAAGGGTCCGGGCGCGGGAGGCGCTGCTCATGCGGGAAGCATCTTCTCAGGAAGAGGGAAACCTCATCAGGCGGCTTGCCATTGTCGGATCATTTCTTGCGGCGGCCGTCCTGCCGCTTGCCCGGATGCCCGGTTTTTCCGGAATCCCCGTATCCGGATATATGGCGACTTTTTCTCTGTTTCTGGGCTTTGCTCTCTTCTCGCCGCTTATCCTGAAAGCCGCAGGAACTCATTTGCCTGCCATCGTGATAAGGGCCGGCCTTGGTGAGACGGCCTGCCTCGGGACCAGCTATCTTAAAAGCGCCGGGGCCAGGGTCGCCATCTCGGTGGGGGCGCTTATAACGGCAATCGGACTTTTCTCGGCGCTGGTCATTATGATCCACAGCTTCAGGGACTCCGTTTCCGCCTGGATACACCAAAGCCTGAACGGCGACCTTTACGTGCGGGCGAAGATGTCCGAAATAAACGGTTATCGCGACTCACTTCCACCTGAAATTGCAGCCGGGCTCGATAAATTACGCAGCGAGGCGGACGTGGTCCCCTACCGCCGGATACTCCTGAAATACGACGGTATCCCCTATATGCTCGAACCAATTGACACTGAGAGCTACCTGCGCCGCTCCGGGTTCACTTTCATTGAAGGCGCCCCTGCGGCCGTCGCCTCGGCGTTAAATGAGGGAAAAGGTGTTCTTGTTTCGGAGGTTTTTTCGAACCAGACCGGATTGCGGGTTGGAGACCGGTTCAAAGCGGTTGTCGAATCCGTTGAATTCGACATGCCGATTCTCGGGATTATCCGCGACTACCGGACGCGTGGCGGAGTCGTGCATTGCTCCCTGCCTTTTTTCGAGCGCGCAACGGCAGACCGCCAATGGACCGGCGCGATTATATTTGTAAACGACAGGGGCGCCGGCCCGGGCCGGAGGATCACCAGCCTCAGAAACCGCATTCTTCTCAGCGCCGCCCAGCGGGGCGAAAGCATCGAGGCCATTGCGGGATCGGACCTGCGCCTCAACATACTCAAAATATTCGACGAAACATTCGCGGTAACCACAGCGCTGCTTTTCATCTCCCTTGTGATATCCGCGCTCGGTGTGGCGACCACACTGACTATTCTGGTACTGGAGCGCATAAGGCAGTTTCAGACTATGATAGCTACCGGTGCGAGCGCCGCTCAGATAAGGGCCGTAATC
The DNA here is from genome assembly GCA_049509275.1 of Syntrophobacteraceae bacterium. Lineage (GTDB taxonomy): Bacteria > Desulfobacterota > Syntrophobacteria > Syntrophobacterales > Syntrophobacteraceae > SbD1. The sequence continues at coordinate 4,930 of JBELAB010000212.1, forward strand.
GGCTGGGAGGCCCTGACGATGGTTTTAATGGGCGAGGCGCTCGGCCTTGGGTGCGGTTTTGTTCTATCAGTTCTGTTGATTTTCGTGATAAACAAACAGTCTTTCGGATGGACTTTCATCTATTCGGTTGATTGGCTTACCCTTGCGGTCTCTTTCCCGCTGGTGTGCGCAGCTGCGCTGCTTGCCGCAGTCCCGGCGGCGCAACCGGTGTTCCGGGGCACGCCTGCGTCAGTATTGAGATGAGGTAAAATGAAATCCCGCCCCAGCAGATACTTCTTCATATGCACGCGCCTGCTTTTCGGGGCTATTTTCATCGCCGCGAGCATCGACAAGATAGCCCATCCAGCGGAATTTGCCAAAATAGTCTCTAATTACCAAATCCTTCCGGGCCACCTGATAAATATTACATCTATCGTGCTCCCCTGGCTGGAAGCGGTCCTGGGGTTATTTATCCTGTGCGGTTGGTGTTTGCCCGGCGCCTCCATCCTCGCCAATTTGCTTCTGGTTATTTTCCTGGGAGCACTTTCTTCCGCTGCTGCGCGTGGAATCGATATCAACTGCGGCTGCTTCAGCGTCAAAGCCGCAGCGCAGCAGCACACAGTATGGCATCTCGCCCGGGACTTGCTTATATTGCTGATTGGGACTTCCGTAACGATCCAGGTCTTTCGGGCGCGCTCAGCCCGGATTCGGAAGCCGTATATACTTTGAAGCGCCCCGGTGGAAACCGCCGGAGTGTTTACGGATCGCCAACTTAAGAATCATCCTTCGAATCAGGAGGCAAAAATGAATGAGAAAATAAGGAATGCGTTGAACGGGCAAATAAATGCGGAGCTTTATTCCTCTTACCTCTATCTTTCAATGGCCTCTTATTTTAAGCGGCTGAGTTTCGACGGGTTTGCCAGGTGGATGGAAGTACAGGCGCTCGAGGAATTGACTCATG
>JBELAB010000213.1:0-5862 GCA_049509275.1 Syntrophobacteraceae bacterium
TTCTTGCAGGTTGAATCATACGAGGAATTGTAATGGACGCAAAGATAACCGGACAAGAGGTTCGGCACGTAGCGCTGCTCGCGAGGCTGGAACTCTCAGAGGCGGAAGAACAACGGATGACCGGTCAGATCAACAGTATTCTCGAATACATGGACAAGCTCAATGAACTCGACACTCATGACGTCCCGCCAACTACCCACGCCATCCAACTGCAAAACGTCTTCCGCCCTGATTTGGTCCAACGCTCGCTGGAGCGCACGGAGTCGCTTGCAAACGCACCCGGCACGGACGGCGTCAATTTTGTGGTGCCCAAAGTAATTTAGCAGAAGAGGCCGTTTTAGATGCAAATCCACTCTCTTTCGATTCATGAGATTCACGGCCTGCTGAGAAGCGGACAAATCGGCGCCGTCGAAACAGTCTCCGCATTCCTCGAACGCATTGGCGCAATCAACCCGAAGGTAAACGCCTATCTGAGCACCATGGGAGAGCAGGCCCTGGATGAAGCAAGGCTTTTCGACTCGGGGAAAAAAAGGGATTTTTCGGCCTCACCACTGGCGGGTGTGCCGATCGCCATAAAAGACGTGATCTGTATCCATGGGTCTATCACCACCTGCGGCTCGCGCATCCTCCAGGGCTTTGTTGCTCCCTACAGCGCAACGGTTATCGAAAAGCTCAAGAAGGCCGGGGCCATTTTTATCGGTAAAACGAACATGGACGAGTTCGCCATGGGATCGTCCACGGAGAATTCGGCTTTCATGAAGACCCGCAACCCGTGGGACCTGGACCGGGTTCCCGGTGGGTCGAGCGGAGGTTCGGCAGCGGCCGTTGCGGCCGGGTTGTGCGCCGGGGCGCTCGGGTCAGATACCGGAGGCTCGATTCGACAGCCCGCATCCTTTTGCGGCGTTACGGGCATTAAACCAACGTACGGCCGGGTTTCCCGCTTCGGGCTCGTAGCCTTTGCGTCGTCCCTTGACCAGATAGGACCCATAACCAGGGACGTTGAGGACGCTGCCATCATGCTCCAGGCTATCGCAGGCTATGACCCCGGGGATTCCACCTCGGTGGATCTTCCGGTCCCCGAATATAGGGCCGCCCTGAAAGAATCCATTCGGGGCCTGCGCCTCGGAATTCCCCGTGAGTATTTCATCGAGGGAACGGACCCGCAAGTCGAGGCTGCTGTCCGAAATGCAATCTCCACTTGCAGGCAACTCGGCGCACGCATTGTGGACATTTCCCTGCCGCACACCGAATACGGCATTGCGGCTTACTACATAATCGCCCCGGCGGAGGCATCCTCGAACCTGGCCCGCTACGACGGCGTAAAGTACGGACACCGCGACCCGGCGACCAGGGACCTTATCGAGATGTACCGCAAAAGCCGCTCCCAGGGGTTCGGCGCCGAAGTGAAGCGCCGCATAATGCTTGGCACATACGTATTGTCGGCTGGCTATTACGATGCCTACTACAGGAAAGCCTCCCAGGTCAGAACGCTCATCAGGCGGGATTTCCTTGAGGCGTTCGAGAAGTGTGACGCGATACTGGCGCCCGTCTCCCCCATGGCGGCCTTTAGGCTGGGGGAGAAAATCGATGATCCCCTTCAAATGTACCTAAGCGATGTATTTACGCTCCCGGCAAGCCTGGCCGGCATTCCGGGAATTTCCACGCCCTGCGGTTTTACATCGGAAAACCTGCCGATAGGGCTTCAGATTCTCGGGCCTCATTTTCGGGAGGAACTGATTCTGCGCATAGCATACCAGTTTGAACAGGCCACCCCCTTTCACCGCCAAAGACCTGAGGTGTAGACGGTTTTACCTGGTTCGCCTCCGGTGAAACCCTCAGTTTGCGTCGAAGGGCTGCGCTTGTTCTCCAAGGCCTCAAATCTTGCCTTCTTTTGAACTCTTAGGAACCCACAAACGCCTGAGCACCAGGTAACTTCGGATTATGCCGGGCAGCAACAATACCAGACCGCTTATGCAGAAGAACCAGGCACGCCATGTTATCAGCGTGTCTAGGCCTTTGATGATAAGCAGGATACCAAAAACGATCGCAAAGATTGCAAGCAGATTCCAGCGCATTTCTCTTTCCCCCTCGTATGATAGATTTATATAATACCTTACTCGAAAAAAAAATGCGCCTGAAATGATAAGAGCGGCGACCGTGCGCGCAGCCATGCAGAACGCACGGACATTAGACGTGGTGCGTTTGAAGGCAAGCCAAATGTTAAGCGTATCGGAAAGTGAAGCTGCAATGGTGTAAAGGTCTCGCTTCGCGGGGCTTCGCCCTGCTTCACTTCGTGAAGTGGGCTTGCCCGGCCTCCCGCAGCGACATGTCAATCCATCACCCATCACCCATCACCCCTCACCCCTCACCCCCAATAAGCGCTTAAATAAGAAGGTAACTCATTGAATTTATTAAAAGCCTGCTTGCATATCATCGTCACCCCGGCGCAGGCCGGGGTCCAGTGCCATTACCTATTGATATTACAACAGAAATCAAAGGTTTTGGATTCCAGCCTGCACCGGAATGACGGTCTTCCTAACCGCCATTGCTTATCCTTATTTGAGCGCTTATGCCCATCACCCCTCACCCTTGTCGCTGTCTCTATCCGGTCCCCGTGCCCCCGCGTCCCCGTGTCCCCGTGTCCCCGCGTCACTGTCTTTCCCCCTCACCCATAACCCCTCACCCCTCACCCCTCACCCCTTCCGCAGATCATGCGCACTTACCGTCGGGCAAGCCGCAGGCGGCGGCGCCCTCCGGCCCGGCTCCGTTGAAGTGCAGAAAAGAAACCGCCCCCTGCCGTCCCATGTAGCGCCCCAGGATTCTTAGATCGGTTCGAGCCAAATCGACCAGTACCAGGGCATCCAGAGCATTGTTGAATTTCGGGTCAACGCTAAAACCCAGAAACTTTCCGCCGAGCTTCATATAGTGCTTCAGCAGTATGGGAATGCCCGCTCCGTTCTGCTCTATGTCCGATATCAACTCCGAAAAATCCTGTATTTGATGAACCATCGAATAGGCCAGCCCAAGGTGCTTTTTCCCCATCGCCCTGAAAGAAGGGGAATTGCGGGCCCGCACGAATCCTGCCAGATCGGAATGCGTATGGCCCTCTTTCAGGAATTCAACCATCAGTTTGCGGGAAACACCGAGATATTCATTGTTTATGCTTACCGCCCCGAAAAGGAACCGGTATTGGGGATGCTTTGCTACAAAACGCCCGATCCCCGACCACAGAAGCATAAGGGGCTGGTATGTCTTCTGATGCTCGGGGCGGACAAAAGATCTCCCTAACTCCAGGGCAAAACGGAATTTGAGGGCCAGTTCATCCCTGTACTCAAAAAGAGTGTTCGTATAAAGACCCGTAAAACCGCGCTCCCTAAGAATTTCATCGGCGTGGCCGAGCCGGTATCCCCCAATAATTTCATCGCGCTCCCGGTCCCAGAGCATTATGTGCTGATAATACTCATCAAAGCGGTCCATATCGATAGTATTGCCGGTCCCCTCGCCCGCGTTTCGAAAGCTGATCTCCCGCAGGCGCCCGATTTCGTGCAGTGCGTTCGGGATTTGTGCAGCAGATGCGCTCACCACATCGAAGTTCTTCGAGGAAAAAAGAAGCTGCTCCGGAGGCAAACAACGGATTTCTGCTCCAATCAAGCCGGCCTCTTTCGCTCTTGCCACTGGACGGTGCCTTGCAGTGCTGTTAGCTGGCCGCCGGAACAACAGGTTCCGATGCTTTTCGCATTTGCGATTCCGCAAATTGTAAGTCCTGAGGCGCAGGTAATCCATTATCGCTGAATCATCGAGTTCAGCCAGCCTCTTGTAAGGCACAGGTCTGCCGACATGGGCCCGAACCATCCGGCGCCGCTTTTTGAGGTTCTCTCCGGGTAACATCAATGTGCGAAACAGCGGATGCAAAAGACCGAGCCCGCAAAAGAGCGGGCTATTGTGACCTTCGAAGTAAACCGGGAGTATGGACGCCTCGGACTTCCTGACAATCCGGGCCACCGTCCGGCTCCATTGCCGGTCAATGACGCTCAAGCTGCTCAAGTGCACGTGGGAGACCTCGCCCGCCGGAAAGATACCCAAAGCCCGCCCGCCCCGAACCCACTTGATGGCCTCTCTCAACGGTTTGAGGTTATGCGCTGCCGATCCCTGCCTTTCGAAAGGATCTACGTATATGAGCAATTCATTGAGTTCGCGAATTCCCAGGCTGCCCAGTAAAAAATTGGCCATGATTTTAATATCGCTTCTCTTCTTCAGGAGAATCGAGGCGAGAATCATGGCTTCAACTGCGCCGAAGGGATGGTTGGCCACTACCACCAGGGGCCCTTCGGAAGGCGCTCTGGCTTGATCGTTTGCGGAAATCTCATAAGTGAGGCCAAGCACTTCAAGGATACGATCCGGAATTGCCGTCTCGTTTGACAGCAAATTAAGCCTTGAAAGGAGATAATTCAGCCGTTTGAGCGGCAGTACGCGCTTGAGAAACAAAGACTTGAAACGCTGTCCCCACCCCGATTTCCGGCTGGTTCCACCATGCCCGTAAAATGCTTCTACTGCGCCGCCAACCATCTCTTCCATGAGTCTTAGGCTCCTCCTTTTCAGTTGGATATTTTCAGTCGGATAATGCACTGGTCCGGACTAATTTTTTTCACAGGGAGATGGCGGGAGTATAAAAGTATTGTGTGACGGTTCCGTGAGACCTAAGTTAAAAAACGGTTACAGGCGGTCATTGTCTCACGGGCAAAACCGCAATTGACATTAGGCATTGAATTTGGCTATTCTGCCAAAAAGGAAAACCTATGGATAGCAACGCCTGTTACCTTGAATTACGCGCCAAAATTTTTAAAGCCCTTGGGCATCCGAGCAGGCTCAAAATGGTTGAAAGCCTTTGTGCCGGTGAACGTTGCGTGTGTGAACTCCAGGCGACTGTTGGGTCTGACATATCAACCGTTTCCAAGCACTTGAACATACTGAAGGAAGCCGGAATCCTGCAGGATGAGCGGAGGGGCGCCAACATCTACTACTCTTTGCGGATGCAGTGTGTTGCGAACTTCCTCAGTTGCGTCGAGGATTTCGTAGGCCGGAGATTGGAGGAGCAAATCAAAATGCTCAGCCAATCAAAAATAGTTTCTTCGAGGTAGCTTAAGTTTTTTTGGCCGGAACTTGCTTATTTGACCAAATATGCAAACCTTCTCCAGGGAGAAATTCAGGGGGAGGTTGGGATGTCTTCGGCCTTGAGGATGGTCCATGGCAGAAAAAGATATCAGAATGAAAGGCTTTGTGCGGTAGTCTTGCGATTAAGGAGGTGTCCCATGCTGCTAGATAGTTACACCAAGGAATTTGTCCGCCCCGAGTGCAGACCCGAGTCCGAGTCGGTACACCTGGTAGCCCATCTCGATCAGGACATAAGTGAAGTGATTCCGTATCTGAATGCAGTGCTCGGGGGTTTTCAGTACATCAATGACCCTCCCTGTGTTTCCTTCAAGCTTCATGGGAAACTCATCGCGATTCATTCGAGGAAAATCTGCGTCAATGCCCTCAGTGACTTATCGGAGGGGGAGAAAATCGTCGAGTGGCTCCGGCAGGAAATCAACGACACCTGGGAGCGGCGGGGAGAAATTCAGCCCCGTTTCGAAAGTGCTCCAAAGCCAAAGGTACTCGAGATCCTTAAGCTCCTCCCCAAGACTAACTGTGGTGAGTGCGGTCAGCCAACGTGTATGGTCTTTGCCACGCAGGTGGCGGAGGGAGGCAAAGACTCCGATGATTGCCCACCGCTCGATTGGGAGCGAAAGACAAAGCTTGCGGGATATCTCGGGCAATTCGAATTCGAACCGTAGGAGGAAAAAGGAGCAGGCCATGGAGAAT
>JBELAB010000214.1:0-5850 GCA_049509275.1 Syntrophobacteraceae bacterium
GCTTGGAACACCCGTATGGCCCACTCAATTATTCTATATCCTTATGAAACAGGCAAGTTGGAAAACTTATCAGACCATTTCGACAGTTCCCTGAGCTTTCATTTCTGCGGCGATGATGATAGAAGTGTAGATGTTGGTTGAGCACTTGCGAGAGAGGGTAAAAAGTGAGAGCATCTTCCGCGTATATCCCGGGAATCATTGTCCTGGAACCAAGTGTTTTTTTTGACGAGAGGGGATTTTTCTTCGAAAGCTACAACAGGAAAACTCTGGCCGCGCTTGGCATCGATGTCTCATTTGTGCAGGACAATCACTCACTGTCCCGCCGAGGCACGCTCAGAGGCATTCATTACCAGGTAAGGAATCCCCAGGCGAAGCTGGTTCGTGTCGTGAGCGGAGAGGTATTCGATGTATCGGTGGACCTGAGAAAGTCCTCACCAACGTTTGGCCGCTGGTTCGGTTTGACTCTTTCGGCTGCAAACAAGCTGCAAATCTATATCCCTCCCGGTTTTGGCCATGGTTTTCTAGCTCTTTCAGATATGGCTGAAATGCTTTATAAAACTAGCGATTTTTATGCTCCGGAGCATGAAAGATGTATAAGATGGGATGATCCCGACCTGGCTATAGATTGGCCTCTCGATGGCGAGCGGACCATTTCTGAGAAGGACGAGAAAGGCAGTTTTCTTCGTGAGGCGGATTTACCCGCTCAGGATACTTGAGGATGGTTCCCGATCATATCGAAAATTGTAATGTCGTAGTCGTTGGAAGCGGCGGGATGCTCGGCTGGGAGGTAGTAGAGTCGTTGAAAAGCGCCGGTCTCAAAGTTGCGGCCCTGGGCATCCCTCTGATCGATATAACGAAAAGGGAAAGCGTTCGTTCGGTCTTGGGCGGAATCGGTTCGCCCGGCCTTCTGATAAACTGTGCGGCCTATACCGCCGTGGATAAAGCCGAATCGGAACCTGAGGCTGCCTTTGCGGTTAACCGGGATGGGCCGGCCAATCTTGCCGACGAGTGTGAAAGGCTGGGAATACCCCTCATCCATATTTCCACGGACTATGTTTTCAATGGTAAATCCGACCGCCCCTATAGAGAAGAAGATGCCTCCGATCCGCTGAACGTCTACGGCCTGAGCAAGTGGGAGGGAGAACAGGCTGTCCGGTCCCGGCTTGCCCGGCACTTAATAGTGCGGACTTCATGGCTTTACGGTTCAAGGGGCCGGAATTTTGTAAAGATGATGCTCAAGCTTGGCACAGAGCGGGAAGAATTGAAAGTTGTCTCCGACCAGTACGGATGCCCCACGTGGTCTTTTGACCTTGCCGGATGCTTGGTCCGGATTGGGGGGCGAGTCATCTCGGGTTCCGAAGGGGTCCCCTGGGGGACCTATCATTTCTGCGGAGAAGGCATCACTACCTGGTATCATTTTGCCGTGGCCATTCTGGATGAGGTGCGGCGAGGAGAATCATCCCGGATTGCCAGGGTGTCGCCAGTGCCGAGCAGTTCCTACCCGACCGTTGCGACGAGGCCAAGATATTCCGCGCTCGATTGCCGAAAGATAGGGATGAGTTTCGGAATAGCGCCGCCCCCCTGGAAGATGAGCCTTGCCGGCCTGATGGATGGATTCTATAAATCTTCCGGGAGCACAGATGCCTGAGAGCGCCTTTAGGATCGTCAGCCATAACGGGTTGCGCCAAATACTCCTGCCCCCTTAACGGACTCATCCTGGGCAGCGGCAATTAAGGGTGATCGAAGGCTATTTGGGCGAAGTTACCTTTGCTCGGGCGGGCTTCCCGGCCCGCCACTCAGGAGGTAATTTGAGTCCCGGCCTGCAATACACAATATCCAACCGTATCAGAGCGATAGAGTCCCAAATGCCGCGGGGGTATTTAAGAGGTAGGCTTTAAATCAGGGCTTTTTGGAGATCAATGCGATTATGAAGAAAATCCTTGTTCACGAAGCCACGCAAGCTGCAAGGCGGCGTCAAATCGGCGAGCAGGCGCAAACTAACAAGGCCATTGAGGCAGGGATCCGAGAGGAGCACGCTTGTGCCGACACCATCAAGCCAGGCCCCGAGTCGCGTAGAGCAGAGCTTTCCAGCCGCACGACTGTCTTTGGTTTTAGGTTAAGAAGGATATTGGCGTTAAGTATTAGCTGGAAGAATTATGACGATGCCTATAAAGTATGGAAAGAATATAGGAAGGGAAATATTGAGAGGCATCAGGCGTTGAAAATAATTGGTGATAAATATGGCGTTCGTCTATTCTTTCTGCTATATCCACTCTACAAAATCGTAAGACCTTTCAGAAAGTTCTTAGGGCGAAGACTAATCGGCCGCCCTTCGATACGGACCTTCGACCCGTCAAAAAGGACGATGTTGCTCGTTTCCCATGAGGCGTCCCAGAGTGGAGCACCCATACTTGCCTTCAATCTGCTGGAAAAGTTCGCGGCGCGCTACAACGTCGTCTCCGTTCTTCTAGGACCCGGCAGCTTGGAGAACGCGTTCAGAAATGTCTCATCAGTGACGATCGGACCCTTGCCAATTGAGTTGCGGCCAACGCGTCACATCCACAAACCTATTCTCAATGCCTGCCGCAAGTTCGCTCCCGCCTTCGCCATCGTCAACAGTATCCAGTCGCGCGAGGCGCTTATCCCACTCTCTAAAGCTGGAGTTCCTGCCGTCTTGCTTGTGCACGAGTTCGTCTCTTTGTGGAAGGGACTGGACATGCCGAAAGTCGTCGCGTCTGCCGGTCAGATGGTTTTCCCGGCCCGGTTGGTTTGGGAAGACGCAGTCGAGGCTTTTCCGCCGCTGGCCGGGCGTCCGGCTAACATCATTACTCAGGGTCCTTGTCGAATCCCCCGCGAGTGGCTGGACGGAGAAACTGCCGATAATGAGGGAAAACGCATAGCCGAAGTGATGAGGCCACTCGGGGTGGACGACAACCGGGTCGTTGTACTCGGTTGCGGTATTGTTGGTTTACATAAGGGCGTCGATCTGTTCGTCTCAGTCGCGGCCGCTCTGCAGAACCGCTTGCCTTCACGCCGCTTCCGTTTCGTGTGGGCCGGTAAAGAGCCGGATGGTGGTGACTACCCCAGCCTCATCGCCGCGCAGGTCAACTGCAGCGGCCTTCAGGAAACAATGACGTTCCTTGGGGAGGTGAACTCCATGGAGCCTGCTTATGCCATGGCGGACATTTTCCTGCTTAGCTCCCGGCTTGATCCGTTTCCCAACGTCGCTATCGATGCCATGTTGGCCGGCCTGCCCGTTGTCTGTTTCAGCAACGCCTCAGGAGTGGCAGAGATGCTGTCAAATCGTGCCGGCCTCAGGCGTTTGGTTGTGCCCTACGCTGATGCAGCATCGGCGGCTGAGGTTATTGAGCAATTGAGCACTGACGATTGCTATTACCAGGCGACAAAGACCGCAATCCGCGATCTGGCGCTCTCGACCTTCGATATGGACCGCTATGTCGCAAGTCTCGATCAAGTGGCTGAAAGAGCCTCCTTCATCAAGGGTGCAGCAGCGGGAACTTGCGTGCCGGGAGTCACCCCATGACCGGTTGTGCCGATAATATTGAGGGTCTTCGTTGCGTCGTGCTGGGTGGGGGAGGCTTTATGGGTACCAATCTCTGCCTCGCACTCGCCAGACGTGGCGCCAGGGTCCAGGCTTTCGGCCGCTCACGCATAATGACCGCAGTCTGCAATGAGGTGACCTGGATGAGTGGTTTGTTCGAGGATCCGTCGGCAGTCGCCCGGGCGATAGAGGGCAACAATATCGTTTTCCATTTGATCGGCGCCAGCACTCCTGCGAGTTCGAACAAGGACCCGATCGCCGACCTGAACGCCGGCGCCATTAATACGCTCAAAATGCTGGACATCTGCCGGGAGTCAGGTGTCAGACGGGTGATCTTCGCCTCTTCAGGCGGCACCATTTACGGTGTACCGCAATCAGTGCCGATCCGCGAGGACCATCCGACTGAGCCGATCAGTGCTTATGGCGTCAGCAGGCTCGCGATCGAGAAGTATCTCTCACTGTACAAGTATCTGCACAACCTGGACTACATAATCCTGCGAATCGCAAATTCTTATGGTCGATATCAGGTGCCGACCAAAAAACAAGGCGTCATCGCGGCAATGATGATTAATGTGCTGAACGGCGTGCCTCTTGAGTTCTGGGGAACCGGTGCTGCCGTACGCGATTTCATTCATATAGACGACGTGGTCGAGGCGATGATTGCCTCGATTTTCTATGAGGGCCCGATCAGAGTATTCAACGTTGGCTCCGGAATCGGCAGAAGCATCAATCAGGTTGCGACCGACATTGAACGCATGTTCCCGAACACTATAGCCCATCGGGTCTATCGGGAAGCGAGACCCGCCGACGTGCCGACGAATGTCCTGGACATCGGCCTGATCAAGCAGGAAATGAATTGGTCTCCCGAAGTCGCCTGGCAAGCGGGCCTGAAGGATACCGCCGACTGGCTAAGGGATTTCTTGGAAGCCGGCGGGCCTGCTCATTGATTGCAGGAACCCGAACCTGCCTTTCTCCGTTTGGCTGCCGATCAAACCGAAAGCAGGTCTCAGAATCAGTTATGATAACTTAGCATAAATAAAGATATCAGCGAGAAAACTGCAACAATCGAGATGATTATATATGTAAATAACTGCCTTTGCTTCCTCAAACGTGCAATTTTCACGTCGCGCTTTGCAATTGTCGCATTGCGCTCTGCAATTTTCATGCAGGTTGGATGATATCATTGACGGCGTTTGCTATTTGTTGCTCACTTATGGACGGAAAAAGGTTTAGGGATTTTATCAGGGTCCTGGCCTGCTGAAGTCCGGAATCAAACCAGCGATCATAATCTACGATCGCTCGCAGATTGCTTCGAGTATATGATAGCACGTCCAGGTTAGTCTTAAGCCAAAGCGCCTGCGAATGGGAAAAGGCTAAAAGGTCTCGCCTGTTTAAAGACGCGGCAACTGATGCGGGGTGGCGCACTGCCAGTATGTAAAAGGGTTCCAGTTGCAGTTCATCAAATATTTCCTGCCACATGGGTAATAGGATTGCCGTCCGGGGGTCCTTGAATCCTCATATCTTTTCTGTCCTCTTGCATTCGGAGCGCACAAATCCGAGAAAGCGGCTTTTTAATTCCTGAATGTTGGGTTTGCGCCACCAGTTGGCAGGAAAAAACAGCGGGGGATTTTGCCAGTCACAGTTTAATTCCTTCAGGATTTTTTCGTGAGTTTCCAAAATCTGCCGGGACTCCCAGTATCCTGCTGCATTCCATTCATCGGCCGGGTGCAGGTCCTGCCCCAGGTCAACCCCGAGGGCATGAACGAAATTAGCAACCAGGGAAGTCCCGCTTCGGTGCATACCCAAAATTACGACTATCGGCAGTTTACCGTCCACGTGAGTTGCCTTCAATCGAGGGAAAACCGATTTCATTTCTGGTTGCAGGGCCTCTCAGGCAAATTCCCGAAACAGCCGCTGTTGGCCGCGAGCTAAATTTATGCAGGAATTAACCTGGCAGCAGTAAGTCTGGCGACGATGTATAGATACAGGAAGCCTTCAACAAAATCTCGTCAACATTGGTTAAAATAGGTAAAGTTTTGTGAAGGAATATCGGAGCCTGAATAATTCTTCCAGCAGGAAAATCTTATTATCCCGATTCCCCCCAACCGGTAAATTGACTTTATAAAGTAGTTTTTTGTACAAGATTAACGCCAAAATAGGTATTTTGATTTCCGGCTCGGTTTTGGGACAGACTCATCTCTCTCTGCCGCAAGCTCACTTCTCCCTATCCGTAGCTCAAATTTCTTAGTATGTACACCGCGTTCAAACACGACGATGCTATCATAAAA
>JBELAB010000215.1:0-11229 GCA_049509275.1 Syntrophobacteraceae bacterium
ACGGGCGATCCAGTCCATCACTCTACCCTGAAGCCCTACGAGGTAGAAGTTAACACTGGCTACCAGAATCATATGCGCCCACATAAACGCCACGAGCCCGACTCCGGTAAGCATTTGGAGAAAATCCAAATACGCCTCAGTTCGAACAGGTTCCACTCGAGCAATAGTTTGATCCGCCATCATCTTCCTTCAACTCCTGATTAGCTGTTGTGGGGTGGGTTAGAAAGTAGCTGAGTTTGTGCGTGTCGTTTCAGAGAATGACAGAAAAGTCTAAAAGTCAAGTACTTTTTCTCACAATTCTGCTGACGGCAGAGTACATATAGTTGAAACTGCATCAATAGGAATAATTTATACAAGGCGCCTGAATTGTTGTACCAAAATTGCCTTTCTCCCATCGCCTCTTACAAAAAATTGCCGCCTTTTCGAGTAGTAACGATGTTTTCGAAACATTCAGTAGAAAAGGTGATTTACATAGTTTCCGCATGCAAAGGATATTTTGCCGAATCGCAAATGCCAATGTCCACAACAATCACCTGTCCCTCGAAGGGGCATGGCAAAAGTTTCACAGTCACTGGCATGGGACCGGGTCTTCGATGACGTGTGGCGAGTAAGGAGCGAACTGTTCCGGGCCAATCGCTGGATGCTGATGCATACCGGCTGTCGGATGCGAATGGACGGTTTTTGCCCGGAATCAAACATCGAACATCCGATACCGGTTCATCACCCCCGAGTCAGTTGGCGGTACTTGATCCTGTGCGGCTGGTCGGCTGCGGCGCCGAGGCGGGACCTTCTGTCAGCCTCATACTCGGAGTAGTTTCCGTCAAACCAGACGACATCGCTGTCGCCCTCGAAGGCGATTATGTGTGTCGCGATCCTGTCGAGAAACCACCTGTCGTGACTTATCACCACGGCACACCCCGCGAAATTCTCGAGAGCGTATTCCAGCGCACGCATGGTGTTAACGTCGAGGTCATTTGTAGGCTCGTCGAGCAAAATCACATTGGCGCCCTGTTTTAGAATGCCTGCCAGGTGAACTCTGTTACGCTCGCCTCCCGCGAGCAGACCGACTTTCTTTTGTTGATCTGTTCCCGAAAAATTGAACCGTGCAACATAAGCGCGGGAGTTGACGGACAGGCTTCCAAGTTCGATGATTTCCCTGCCCTCGGAGATAGTCTCCCAGATAGTCTTCGCGGGGTCGAGCGTCTCCCGGTTCTGATCCACATAGGCCAGCTTCACTGTATCGCCGAGTTTGACCTCGCCCGAATCGGGCCTTTCCAGGCCGGTTATCATTCGAAAAAGGGTGGTTTTGCCGGCGCCGTTGGGCCCTATTACCCCGATGATGCCACCGGGGGGCAGGGCAAACGAAAAACCTTCCATCAGAAGGTTTTCTCCGTACGCTTTGCTCAGGTTATCGGCTTCAATCACAACATTTCCCAGCCTCGGGCCAGGGGGGATGTACAACTCGAGCTCCCTTGCCTGCTTTTCATGGTCCTGATGAAGAAGCGATTCATAAGCCTTTATACGAGCCTTTGATTTCGCATGACGCCCCTTCGGCGACATCCTGATCCATTCGATCTCACGCTCCAATGTCCTCTGCCGCTCGGTTTCGCCTTTTGCTTCCTGCTTCAGTCTGACGCTCTTCTGTTCAAGCCAGGACGAGTAGTTCCCCTGCCATGGAATCCCCTGCCCTCTGTCAAGCTCCAGTATCCATCCGGCCAGGTTATCGAGGAAATACCTGTCGTGAGTAACGGCTATTACGGTACCGGGATAGCGTTGAAGATGGTGTTCGAGCCAGGCGACGGTTTCAGCGTCAAGGTGATTCGTAGGCTCATCGAGCAGCAAAATGTCGGGCTGCTGGAGCAGAAGCCGGCAAAGGGCAACGCGCCGTCTCTCACCTCCTGAAAGGACCTTGACCCGAGTGTCTCCCGGAGGGCACCTAAGTGCGTCCATAGCCATCTCGAGCCTGGAGTCCAGGTCCCAGGCGCTCATGGAATCGAGCTTTTCCTGCACCTTTGCCTGCCTGTCGATGAGTTTATCCATATCCTCATCGGACATGGGCTGGGCAAACCCCTCGTTAATGCGGTTGAATTCATTGAGAAGATCAACTGTCTCCTGAACCCCCTGCTCGACAGTCTCCCGCACACTCAGGGCATCATCCAGTTGAGGCTCCTGTTCCAAAAAACCCACCCTATAGCCGGGCGCAATCGCAGTCTCGCCGTTGAAATCCCGGTCCACCCCGGCCAGTATTCTCAGAAGCGAACTCTTGCCGGCGCCGTTCAGACCCACCACTCCGATCTTTGCGCCGTAGAAAAATGAGAGATAGATATCCTTCAGGATCGGTCGTTTGTTAAAGAACTTGCTTACCCCGATCATGGAGCAGATGATCCTGTTCGGCTCAACACCCATTTGGTCTCCAGAAATGTTAAAAAATGTTCACTGGAATAAATAGTAAATCATTGCGGCTCCAATTTCCGGGTCAGTCACTCCATTCAACCAGGTGGGAAGACTTGACGTTGACCTCCTTAACGCCGGGAATGCAACTGGTAATTCTTTCCATTTCCCGGACCAGATCGGGCTCCTTCATGATCTGGGCGCTGGCGCCAAGAGTCACGACGCCGTCGCGCACGAATACCTGGATGTCGGGTTTGAGTTCGAGCAGGGTCGTTTTCACTTCGGATGCCAGCACCAGGTCTTCTATTGCCTTCTGAGACTCAAAGGTCGTCTTGAAAGTTTCCAGCCCTGCCGCATGGCAGATCACATCCGCCGCGTCATCCACGGTCATTTTCCGCACGCGAACCACCAGATCGTACAAACTCGGATCGGAGGTGTTCATCCCGTATAGATGCTCACTCCATTTGCTCCTTTCGAGATCATCCTTTTTGATCAGCGCCAGGGCGCTTTCATGAGAGATTTTCTCCCGCTCCATAACCGTTTGAACCCGGTCCTTCATGTCGGCAATAATCCTGACCTTGAGAACGTGGGAGACACCTTTGACATAGAAATGTCCAGCCAGGCCGTGATAGACCACATTATCCCTCACGAGGCACTGCAAAAGAGCGGCCTGAAAGTATGCAATGAACTTCTCCTTGCCGTAGGAGAACCTTTCCAAAACGGAAGGAGCGTCATGTATTGCCTTCACCAGCTTGATTTCGGGGATGTTGAACTCTTGTGAAGCATCCAGGATAACCTCACGCGCAATACACCGGTAGCCCAGCTTCTGAGCCACTTTTTCGGCCACGTCTATACCCCTGCTGTAAGAGCCTCTGGAAATAGTTATGATTGCCATTTGCTACTGTCCTCCTTTAGTTAGTGTCCATCCGGAAACACCGGAAGAGACACGTGCTGTTTCCGATTCGGAAAGGAGAGATTTTTCGTCCTGGCAAGGAAATCGAGGGGTTGCGCGGAGGCGTACTTCAGTACGCCGCACAAGTAACCCCGAAGATTGACACCGCCAGGGCGGAAAAGGACCCTTTCCGGACGGGAACTAGTTAATAAGCCGGGCGGCGCAGCCTATATTTCTTCCGCACGCCGCCGGGCAGTCTGGTTACTGGAGGTTGTACCTCTTTATTTTCCTCCAGAGCGATACTCTGTCTATACCCAAAATTTCGGCTGCCCGAGTTTTATTGTCATCTACCTCTTTGAGCACCCAAAGAATATAGTCCCGTTCATTTTCATCCAGGGTCAGAAACTCCTTCTGCGGGCGCCGCACCCTGAATGCGAGTTGCCGCAGATCGGGCGGCAGATGGCTGGGATCTATGGTGTGCCCGTTTGCGAGGGTAACCGCCCTTTCAACTATGTTTTCGAGTTCCCGCACATTTCCAGGATATTCATAAGAAAGAAGAATTCGGGCTGCTTCGTCCGAAATGCTCCCCACCTTCTTCCCCTGTAGCGTTGCATATTTCTGAAGAAAATGAAAACTCAGCAGGAGTATGTCGTCCCTGCGATCCGCAAGCCGGGGCACATACAGTGTTATCACGTTTAGCCGATAATAGAAATCCTGGCGAAAGGTCCCAAACTCGATCTCCTGCTTCAGGTTCTTGTTGGTCGCTGCAACAACCCTGATGTCAACAGGTATTTCATGTATGCCTCCCACCCGCATCATCGCTCTTTCCTGAAGCACCCGCAGCAGCTTCACCTGCATTGACAGGGGCATGTCCCCGATTTCATCCAGGAAAATGGTGCCCCCCCGGGCGGCTTCCAACAGACCCCGTTTTATGCTCTTTGCGCCCGTGAACGCCTCGCGCTCGTGCCCGAACAGTTCGTTTGCAAGAAGCTCTTCGCTGAACGCACCGCAATTGATCGCAAGAAAACGTTTCTCGACCCGAAGGCTCATGTTGTGAATGGTCCTGGCCACAAGCTCCTTGCCGGTCCCGGTTTCCCCAAGAATAAGCACACTTGAATCGGAAATCGCGACCTGGTCGATCATTTTTCGCAGGGTTTCCATATCGGCACTGTTGCCGATCAGCAGCGAAGACTTGCCCTGATCGCCAACCCGCTGCCGCAGCTCTATCACCTCCCTGCGCAGACCTCGCTTCTCAATGGCCTGTTTTACAAGGACCCTGACTTCATCGATTTTGTACGGTTTCGGGATATAGTAGTAGGCCCCCTTGCGCATAGCCTCGACAGCGGTAGAAACCGAAGCATATCCCGTAATGACTATCACCTCGATATTGGGGTAGAGCTCACGCGCGCGATCCAGCACCTGAAGCCCATCCACAGGCTGCATTCGGATGTCCGTCAACACCAGGTCGAACTCTTCCTTCTCGAGTTCCCCGATCGCGGAAAGCCCGTCACTGACGCTTACCGTCTCATAGCCCTCCCTGCGCAGCACATGATCGAGATTTTCTCGGGCTATCTGTTCGTCATCAACAATAAGAATGCGGCTTCCAGCCATCGAACCTCTTCTCTCAGCACTCCGGTGCGATCGGAAAGCGCATCGTGAATCTGGTGCCTTCACTTTCCTTGCTGTCAACCGTTATCGAGCCGCGATGCTTCTGGACTATCCCAAAAACTATCGACAACCCGAGGCCGGTCCCTGCGCCCACTTCCTTTGTGGTAAAAAATGGATCGAAAATCCTTCCAAGTTCTCCCTGCGGGATGCCTTTTCCGGTATCTTCAACGGTAACGAGCACATGCTTTTCAGTCAAGTCGGCCCTTGCCTTAATACTGATCTGCCCGGGAGGCTCTATTGCATGAACGGCGTTTTCAATCAGATTCAAAAAGACCTGCTGCATCCTTTGAGCATCAAGATTGAGTGAAAGGTCCCGGGGGACATCCAATAAAATCTCGACCCCCGGCGGGACATGACTGGAAATGAGTTTGACGGCTCGCTCCACCACCTGTAAGAGGGCTGTCGGGGCGATGCAGAATTCCTTTATTCGTGAGAATTCCAGGAGACCTCGCACGATATTGCGGGCACGATGTACTTCGTGTTCGATATTGTTGAGCATCCGATGAGAAAGCTGGGCGTCCGGCTTATCGAATTCCTCGAGAAGTATCTGGCAGGAGGTGGAAATATTGTTAAGGGGATTATTTAACTGGTGAGCTATTCCCGAGGTCAATGTCCCGAGGGAACTAAGTTTTTTTGCCTGGAGCAACTGGTCCTGTCGCTTCTCCAGCTCGGAAATCATCCTGTTGAACCCCTCGACTACACGCTGTGTCTCATCGCGCGTATCGTAAACCTCAATCGGCGTGAAATCCCCTCCGGCAATTCGGTGCGTAGTTTTCTCGATATAGCGAAGCGGGCGAACAATTTTTCTGGAAATGACCGGAATCAGCAGACCACCACCTATTATCGTAACGCCCAGAGAGATAAGAAGCTGGGTCTTGAGTGAGTTTACGACAAGTCCACCAGGCTCTTGCCATGTTCACGCAACCGGTCTTCAACCACGGACAAACCCGAACTGCCGTCATGGCCGGGGGCTAATTGGTTCATCAGTTGCTGATAACCGCCAAGTTCCAATTTGATTTGCTCGAGCAGTGGAACACCCTGAAGATCGTTGATCTCCGGGGTTGTCTTATCGAGCAGATCCAAGCCAAGTTGGATAAATCTGCGATTCTCGTTCAGGTCGTCACCGGAACCATACAGCAGAAAGTTTTTCTCGTACCGGCGGGCTTCAAGAATAAAATCTCGAAGATCGTCTGCCGTCTCAACAAAATGCTGCTTTCGCTCCACTGCCCGAAGGTAACTATACGAAACCGTGCCGAAGGAGCCGGCGACGATCAGCAGTAAAGTGAAACCGGCCATCACCTTCTGGCGGATGTTCAAATGTGTCGGAAATCTTATCGGCATCGGCGGCTCCGATGTGTTTTCCCGGACATTATCTCTTTGCCTGCTAAACACTGCACGAGCATAATCGGTAAACCCTGCTGGAGGCGGACCCTGAGCTCGAGTCCGAATAACGGTAGAAATACCTGCGTTTAACGAAGCGGTGAGTATAGTCCAATTTTTATTCGCCGAGAAGCGTCCTGACACACCAGCGCGGCGGAATGCCCGGTTTGACTGTTGTTTTTGGATTTTTGTTCCCCTGCGCTTACCCCTGAAAAGGCTCTCCCCTTCTCTGAACGCTTACAGAGAAGGGGAGAACGGCGCCTCAAATATACAGTAAAAATCAACAGGACAGCCCCGCTTGATTCATCAGGCTTCAGCCAGGGCTTTTGTTGGATTGTATGCCGGCCTTCTTGCTCTCCACATGCTGACCAGAATGATTGCCGCCCCTGTAAGCAGAGCAAGACACATTGAGACAAAACTGATCGCGCCCAGCACCGTTATGGCGCCCTGACTTATTGAGATGACGCCGAGCTGATTCAGATAATTTGGGATTGCAAACGCCCTGCTCACGGCAACTACGAGCATGATGATCGCCATAACCATTTTGATCATGTGTTCCTTTACATAAGTGGTCCCGATTGCGCCGAGCTGAACACCCAAAAGCGACCCGGCAAGGATGATCAAGACCAGCCGAATGTCAATCATTCCATGCATCGCCCAGTTTATGGAACCGCCCATACCCATCACGAAAGCGATTACCAGCTCGCTGGCGGAAGCTACCAGCCCCGAGACTCCAAGCATATAAATCATACCGGGAACGCCTATGAAACCGCCCACAGCGATCGTGGCGGCGAGCATACCGGTCGCAAAACCGACCGGGAGCGTAAACCACAGGGAGATGCGCACATTTGCCGTCTTAAATGTAATCATTGGCGGAATGTTGATGCTCTGGAGCTTCCTGGCAAACAGGGCAATTCGTTCGCTTCCACCGGGTTTCGATATCTTCATGGCGTCGCGGAAAACATAGGCCCCGACAACCAGCAGCACCACCACAAAAGAAATGCTCACATAGAGGTCGGACCCTGCCTGTCCCCATCTTTCGAGTACCAATTGCTGGATTCGTATGCCTACCTGTACACCGACGCCTGCGCTCGCAGCCAGCACAAGACCAAGCTTCAAATCCACCTGGCCGTATTTGAAACGTTTGTACGCTCCGACGAGCGCCTTGGGGAATTTGTGGCACATATTGCTCGCTACCGCTACGGTCCCCGGCACTCCCAGACTCATCATGCCGGGAGTCATAATGAAGGCGCCGCCCGAACCGATGAAACCGCTCACCAGGCCGCCGACAAAGCCGGCCAGAAAAAGAAAAACAACATAAATCAAATTGAGATCGATGAATTTGACTGTTTCATTTGCCATGTCGTGCATTTTTAATCCTTACCTGAACCTGAAAAGGTTTTTCACCAAATTGAGCGATTATAAGTCCATCCCGTGAAACGGATTGACGTAAGCATAGGCCCGAGGTCGTTTTCGCTGCTGTTTTCTCTTCTCGATGACCTTGTGTTCGGTCTTTCGGACCTGATCTCTTTTGAGGGCCTCGATACCGAGAAGGGACCATAGATGGTGCGCAAATGCACCGTGCACAAACGAAATTGCCAGAACGGCGGCAATGGGAAGAGCTGCGTACCAGCCGCCCCTGGAAAAAATTTGATTGACGGCGTCGGCGTTTGTAAAAACAGCCGCATAACACGCGGCGCTCGCTACACCATATCCAGCCGTTTTTCCAATCACCTTAGCTTTCGAAGATTTGCTCTTAGCAGGCATTGCACTCCCTCCCTGGTCGTTTAAAGCAGATAAAACACTCACTACCGGAACCGATATATTTCGGATACTCTCATTGCTTGTCTCAGAATCTACTACTACGATCTCCACCCTCTTTATCTCGTGAATGGCGTTCTCAACCGCAAATTCAATATCCCCACTCCTGATCATGGCGCTGCAATGGATCCCGTTGCGAGCAGCCCTCTCGCATAACTTTTTTGCCGATGCGCCAAACCTCTTTTCAAATGCCATGCCCTCACACTGCGCATCAACGCTCAGGGCCGCCAGATCGTATCCGAGCCGCTCGGCAAGCTGCACGCAATGATTGATTACGGTCTCCGCAAAAACCCCGTTATTTGCCACGACAAGGATTTTGCGGCCGTTGTGGAGTTCGTTCTTGCGATTTGTTCCCATTAAATTTGACATGGTCCGCTCACCTGGGTATGAATTTTTCAATCTCCTATAGTCAAAAGTCGTGCCATCTGGTAAAAAGTTAATAAAATCATTGGTACATAAGGCTTGGGCTACTCGCTGCGCCGGAGTTAAGGGATCCTGTGGTGTTGCAAAATGCAATAGTATCTGACTGAGTCTATGCTGTAGCGCAAAACGGCAATGTTCGATACTGCAACACATGGCTTAAGCGCGTTGCAAATTGCAACATGGATCGAAAGGCAGAGTATGGGTTTCTTTAAAAAGATTGAGCAGATCGAAGAAAAATCTCCTGAAGAAACATCGATCGAGTTGGTTGATCTTCGTAGAGCCATAGAGACTGCAAGGATAACGAAGCCAATTTCGGAGTTGGCCTCCAGGGAGCTGGAGCGGCTTGAAAGAATGGACCCCGGTATACCCGAATATACAATCGGGGTGAGTTATCTCGAGTTCCTCCTCTCGCTTCCCTGGCAGAACTTAACCGACGACAGCCTTGATATGGCGCGCGCGGAAAAGGTCCTCGAGCTTCAGCATTATGGACTGAAACACGTCAAAGAAAGAATCCTGGAATATCTGGCGGTCAAAACCCTTTGCAACCTGAACGACTTCAATATCCTGGTGGTCGATGACGAGGAGATAGCCAGAACGAATCTGGAATATGTTTTGCGCAAGGAAGGCTACCAGGTAAGCACTGCGGTCAACGGCCGGGACGCTCTGGAGCAACTGAGGCAAAAAGAGTTCGAGCTGATCCTTACCGATCTCAAGATGGAGAAGATGGACGGCATTCAGCTCCTCGAATCCGCAAAACAAATCGCCCCGAACACCGAGATCGTAATGATTACCGGCTATGCCACGGTGAGTTCGGCGGTTGACGCTCTCAAAAAAGGGGCAGCCCACTATTTGCCCAAACCCATTGACCTGGAGGAACTCCGCTCCACTGTGCGGCAGATTCGCGAAAAGAAACGGCATATCCAGTTGACACGAAGCCCGATTCTGTGCTTTTCGGGTCCTCCCGGGACCGGAAAGACCTCCATTGGCAAGTCTATTTCCGAAGCGCTGGGCAGAAAGTTCGTCAGGATTTCTCTTGCCGGTTTGCGTGATGAAGCCGAACTCAGAGGACATCGAAGGACTTATGTCGGATCGATGCCTGGCAGAATTATCACTGAGATTCGGCGCATCGGGGTCGGCAACCCGGTTTTCATGCTTGACGAGATAGACAAGATCGGCCAGGACTTCCGCGGCGATCCCGCTTCGGTTCTGCTGGAAATCCTGGATCCGGAGCAAAACGGCCGGTTTCTCGACCACTACCTGGATGTCCCCTTCGATTTGTCCAGCGTCATGTTCATCGCAACGGCCAATGTGGTGGAAAGGCTTCCCGCCCCGCTTCTGGACAGGCTCGAAGTTATCCCGTTCCCCGGTTACACTGAAAAGGAAAAACGAGCTATCGCCAACCAATATCTCGTTCCCCGCCAGTTGAGACAACACGGCCTCAAAAACAGAAACGTCGAGTTTCTCGACGGTGCGATTTCAAAAATCATCATGGATTACACACTCGAGGCCGGACTGCGCAACTTCGAGCGCGAAATTGCAACCGTCTGCCGAAAGCTTGCCAGGCTCTGTCTTCAAAGTGAAAACGATCGCACGCCTATCGTGGTGGATGAGAAACTGATCGAAAACCTGCTCGGACCAAGAAGATTCACCCATGAGATCGCGGAGGCGGGTCATCGTGTGGGCGTTACGACCGGACTTGTCTGGACCGAGTTCGGAGGAGAGATAATCTTTATCGAGGCAACCAGGATGAAGGGAAACCAACAGTTGATATTGACCGGTTCCCTTGGAGAGATAATCCGTGAGTCTGCGCAGACGGCCCTGAGCTATATACGCAGCCACGCTCGAGATTTTTCACTGGACCCGGATTTTTTCGAGGGAAGCGACATCCACGTGCACATTCCCTCCGGAGCTGTTCCCAAGGACGGCCCTTCGGCGGGCGTTACAATAGCTCTGGCGCTTATTTCGCTTCTAACCGGGAAACCGGCGCGCCGCGATGTTGCCCTTTCCGGAGAATTCACTCTGAGCGGCAGGCTGCTCCCCGTCAGCGGAATCCGCGAGAAAGTTCTCGCTGCTCAAAGAGCGGGCGTGAAAGCAATCATATTCCCTGAAGCAAACAAAATCGACATCGAGGACCTGGATACCGACGTCCGGGAAGGAGTCGAACTGATTGTGGCCGGGGATATCTTTTCGATTGTAGATAGAGTCCTGCTATAGTCCTCCCGTGTCACTTCTCATCGCGCAGCCTAGCATTTACTTGCGTAATTTAGCGTGTTTAGTTCCGAGGAAGATCCTTCCCCCGGGCAACGTCGTCATTCCGGCGCAGGCCGGAATCCAGGGTCTTTTCAGCTGGTTAAAATCACTGGCCCCCGGCGAACCCTGCCCCGGAAGTGTCTGGTCCGGGGGCCGGAGTGACGGCCCCACGGGGTTTTTTACTGTAAAGTGGGAATTTCAACCCTTTTTCAACAGCCTGCTGGTCCTCGCCTATCACTTCTAATCGCGCAGCCTAACCCGGACAAGCCGGAGCCAAAATGGTCACGAAGAGCACTAAGGAGAGGAGCAGTAGCGGGGTGAAGAACACAGAACAAAATCGGGGTGAGAGGTGCACCTCCGGTGCGGGTAAGAGGTTATAAGTGAGAGGCGAGGGGTGAGGGGTT
>JBELAB010000216.1:0-5815 GCA_049509275.1 Syntrophobacteraceae bacterium
CACGAAAGTCCCCAGATTCCCAATTACGGGCCGCCCGGCACGGGAGTCAAACTTAAACCGGGAATGGTGCTGGATGTGGAGCCAATGATAAACGCCGGGGGACCTGACGTCGAGATCCTGGAAGATCAATGGACGGCGGTAACCAGGGACAGGAATCTTTCGGCTCATTTTGAGCACACCATAGCCATAACTGAGGGCGGTCCCCAGATTCTGACGCTACGTCAAACAGCTTTACAAGCACAAGCGGATAAATTATAATAAAAAGTTCGGGGTAAATTGATTTGGGGGAACCAGCGAGCATGGCTAAAGAAGAGGCTATAGAAGTCGAAGGAACGGTCGTCGAGACCCTGCCCAACGCCATGTTTCGCGTGGAATTGCCTAACGGCCATCGCATTCTCGCCCATATCTCCGGAAAGATGCGCATGCATTTCATTCGCATCCTGCCCGGCGATAAGGTAACTGTGGAGCTTTCTCCCTACGATCTGACACGGGGCCGC
The DNA here is from genome assembly GCA_049509275.1 of Syntrophobacteraceae bacterium. Classification (GTDB taxonomy): domain Bacteria; phylum Desulfobacterota; class Syntrophobacteria; order Syntrophobacterales; family Syntrophobacteraceae; genus SbD1. The sequence goes on from JBELAB010000216.1 coordinate 498, forward strand.
ATCACTTACAGGTCCAAGTCGTAAGGCTTGAGTGGCGCTGGTTTGTGGAAAGGAATTTCCGAAATGAAAGTGCGAGCATCGGTTAAGTGCATTTGCAGAAAGTGCAAAATTATCCGTCGCCACGGAATTGTGCGCGTGATTTGCGAGAATCCCAGGCACAAGCAGCGCCAGGGGTAATGAAGGAGTAAGACATTGGCACGAATTGCAGGCATCGATTTACCGAAGAACAAGCGTATCGAAATCGCTCTGACATATATTTACGGTATCGGCAGGCCGTCGGCCCGGAAGGTCCTCGAGATGGCCAAGATCAGCAAGGATACCAAGAGTGACGATCTGAACGAAGTCCAGGTAAATGCGATCAGGCAGATTATCGATTCCCATTTGAAGGTAGAGGGTGATCTAAGGTCCGAAGTCTCGATGAACATAAAGCGTCTCATGGACTTGGGCTGTTACCGGGGATTAAGGCACCGCAGGGGGCTTCCGGTTCGCGGCCAGCGCACTCACACCAATGCCCGCACTCGTAAAGGTCCGCGCCGGTCCGTAATGGGCAAGCGCAAGAAAGCGTAGGACGGAGACAACATGGCAAAAGAAAAAGCCGCACCCAGAACCAAGAAAAAAGAGCGCAAGAATATCCTCAACGGCGTAGCTCATATCCGCTCAACCTTTAACAACACGATCATCACCATCACCGATATCAGCGGTAACGCCATTTCCTGGTCGAGCGCGGGAAGCCAGGGGTTCAAGGGGTCCCGAAAAAGCACTCCGTTCGCGGCGCAGGTTGCCGCCGAGACAGCCGCCAAAAAGGCTCAGGAGCACGGAGTTCAGAATATCGAAGTCTTTGTGAAAGGCCCGGGTTCGGGCCGCGAGGCCGCTCTGCGGGCCCTCCAGGCCGCAGGGTTCAATATCACCTTCATTAAGGACGTCACGCCGATACCGCACAATGGCTGCCGACCTCCGAAGAGGCGACGGGTATAACGAATAGCATTGCTATCGTATTCATATAGTCAGGAGGAACATTTTGGCTCGCTACACCGAATCTCAATGCAGGCTTTGTCGCCGTGAAACGATGAAGCTTTATCTTAAGGGCGACCGCTGCTATTCGGACAAATGCGCGATCGAGCGCCGCAACTATCCACCCGGGCAGCATGGCCAGAGCAGGGGCAAGCTCTCCGACTACGGGCTCCAGCTTCGCGAAAAGCAGAAAATCAAAAGAATTTACGGCCTGGTAGAAAAGCAGTTCGAAAGCTATTTCAAAGAAGCTGACCGTCAGAAAGGTGTTACCGGTACAAACTTCCTGGTTTTGCTCGAACGCAGGCTGGACAACACGGTCTACCGGCTCGGCTTCGCCAATTCCCGCAGCCAGGCCAGACAGCTCGTCAGGCATGATCATTTCCAGGTCAACGGCAGGAAAGTAAACATTCCCTCCTATCTGCTAAGGCCAGGCGATGCGATCGCGGTTGCGGAGGGGAGCCGCAATCTGCAGATCATAACCGAATCCATGGGGGCCCTGCCGCGCAGAGGTCTTCCCGTGTGGCTCGATCTCGACACCTCGAAGTTCGAGGGTACCTTTAAGGTCTACCCTGCTCGAGATGAGATGAACCTGCCGGTTCAGGAACAACTGGTGGTTGAATTCTATTCGAAATAAGAAAGAGTCGCGATTTACAGGATTCATAGCGCCAAAGGGCCTTTGGAGCTTCACGCATCCAAGTGGCCCACTTGACTTTTCAGACGGGCCCATGTGGTGATGTCCCTTTAATGAGGATAAGACATGCAAAAGAACTGGCGCGAACTAATAAAACCGAAGCGCTTGGAAGTCGAAACAACAGAGCCGGACACGTACGGGAAATTCGAATGCGAGCCCCTTGAGAGGGGTTTCGGCATTACGATGGGAAACGCCTTGAGGAGGGTGCTGCTTTCATCTCTCCAGGGCTCAGCCATAACCAACGTGAAGATAGACGGCGTTTTGCACGAATTCTCCACAATTCCCGGTGTCTTGGAAGACGTCACCGATGTGATACTCAATCTGAAGGAAGTCCGATTTAAAGTGACCGGGGACGGAAATCTTCGCCGGTTGCAGATCGAAAAGCACGGTGAAGGCCGGATCGCCGCCAGGGACATCCAGACCGGGGCGATGGTCGAGGTGCTCAATCCCGACCAGCATATCTGCACCCTTGCCAGGGACGCAAGGCTCAGAATGGAACTCACTATAAGGCAGGGAAAAGGATATGTTCCGGCCGAAAAAAATATCGAGGAAAACCAGCCTATCGGAACGATCCCCATCGACGCCGTCTTTTCGCCGGTGCGCAAAGTCAGCTATACCGTGACCCAGGCCCGCGTCGGCCAAATTACGGACTATGACAAGCTAACCCTGGAGATCTGGTCGGACGGAAGCGTCAAGCCGGAGGATGCGCTGGCTTACGCCGCCAAGATTCTCAAGGACCAACTCAGTATTTTCATCAACTTCGAAGAGGAAGCTGAGGCCCAGGAGGAAGAGGTCCGGACCGAACCCGCCTTCAACGACAACCTGTTCCGCGGAGTTGACGAACTGGAACTCTCTGTTCGGTCGGCAAACTGTCTTAAAAATGCCGATATCCGCCATATCGGCGAGCTTGTTCAAAGGACCGAGCAGGAGATGCTCAAGACCAAGAATTTCGGCCGCAAGTCGCTAAATGAGATAAAAGAGATACTCAGCGAAATGGGACTCTCTCTAGGGATGAAGATCGATGACTTTCCCAGCCGCGAGGAAATCGAACAGAGAAGAAAGGAAAAGGAATAATCCATGCGCCACGGAGTTTCGGGCAGAAAACTGAACCGGACGACGAGCCACCGTCTCGCCATGTTCCGGAATATGGTTACCTCGCTTCTCAATTACGAACGCATTTACACAACGGTGCCCAAGGCCAAGGAAATGCGCCGATGGGCCGAATGGATGATCACCTTGGGTAAACATGGCGGCCTGCATTGCCGAAGGCAGGCGCTTTCGGTTATTCGCGAAAAAGACGTTGTATACAAGGTATTCGAGGAGCTTGCCAAAAGATACGAGAATCGGGCCGGCGGCTATACGCGGATCGTGAAAGTGGGGTTCAGGCGGGGCGACGCCTCTCCCATGTGCATGCTGGAACTGATAACCGAGGGCGGTGACAAAGCCAAGAAGAAGGGCAAGAAACCCCCAAAGAAAGCCGAAGCCGCTCCGGCAAAAACGAAAAAGCCCAAGAGCCCAAAAATATCTAAACCAACTGAGTAGAACCACGGAGTAGAACCAAAGAGTAGAACCACGGAGTAGAACCAAAGAGTAGAACCGCGGAGTAGAACCAAAGAAGAACCGCGGATAAACGCTGATAGACACGGATTTTTCTTTCCCGTTATCTGTGTCCATCTGCGTTTATCCGCGGTTCATTTTGTTTTCATCTGCGGTTCATTCTGTTTTCATCCGTGGTTCGTTGTGTGTTTATCCGTGGTCTGACAGCACAATCCTCTTCCACTCGAGTTTGGGGCGCTAAAGTTGAGGATAAGGCCGACTTTTAGCCCGGTGATCTTCAGGTAGTTGAGAATCTGGCCGATTTCCAGGTCCGTGATCTTCTCGATGACCTTCGTGTCCACGACGGCTTGCTCAAAAGCTATCAGGTCCGGTACATACTCGCCCACCTTCACGCCTTTGTAAACCACATCGAAACGCGACTGCTGCTTAAACGGAATGCCCTTCAGCCCGAATTCAACCACCAACGCATTCTCGTATGGCTTTTCCAGAAAGCCGTGCCCCAGGCAGTTCAACACTTCCATAGCGCATCCAATGATTCGCTTTGTTTCTTCCTCGTTCAACAACCCGTGTCTATCCGTGTCCATCTGCGTTCATCCGCGGTTCCATTCATGGTTCCATCCGTGTCGATGGGCGTTTATCCGCGGTTCATTTTGTTTTCATCCGTGGTCTGCCCTCAGCCCTGATTGTCTTCTTCTTTTTGGACGTAAGAACAGCATTCCCTGCAGGTAAATCCGCTCCACATCCCTTTGGCAGCCTTATCCAGACAGCCGTCGTAATTCGGGCAGGCGAAATTACGCACCCCCTTGCCCTCTTTGCACATCATGGGGTAGGGAGCGTCTTTATCCACTTTCTCGGGTTGAATGAGCTGTCCTCGGGGACCTTTTTCCTTCGCCATGAGTACAAACTCCTGATTGCTCTCCGGCCCTAAGCGGCTCGGGGTAAAAAAATGTTTGGCAAACCTATTATAATCTTTTAGGTTCCAGATTTGACCAGTTTAAGGCTTTTTAGTTTAAAAAATCGCCCAAAAGGAATCAAATGTTTATTGCCTCTCGTCTAAAAACTCGAAAAATCGAACTGCATCCACCACAGCATTTCATGTCCCTGAGGGACACCCCAAACCATGAAAAGGGTTTCTTTTCATAGCAGAGACACAGAGGACAAAGAGGTGGATTTAAATACTGTAACGGAGCGGATAATTGGGGCGGCGATTTAACTCCATGAGGTATTGGGGCCGGGACTGATGGAGCACGGCATACCTCGGATGATTCCGTGACCTTTTCGCCGCGCGGTGTTCTCTTGATGGCCGGACCACGACCAGGCTCGGTGGTGAAAGGGGTCCCGAAATGAACCGGGAAAAAAAACGGACCTTGGCCTATTTTCTAATGCCGGCGGCCTGCCTGATCTTTGGGATCTCGACCCTGGCCATGCTGTCCGGATTCGAACCTTTTTATTCCGAGTACTATTCATTTGCCTGGTGGAGCTACATTATCTTTATCGAGTCTTTGCTCTATTGCCGGGGAGCAAAATCATTGCTGTTTGAAAACCCGGGGAAATTCCTACTTCTTCTTCCCATGTCCATTACTGTGTGGCTCGTCTTTGAAGCATTGAATTTCCGGCTCTCTGACTGGCATTACCTCAATATACCCTCTGACACGGTTTTTAGATGGACGGGATACGCCGTTGCCTATTCGACGGTTCTGCCGGGAATTTTTTCGACAACGGCGCTCCTGGAATTCATGGGAGTTTTAAAAAATTCTAAGGCGGCCCCGTTCGGCAACCTCCTAAGGCTCCACAGTATCCAGGAGGAAAAGACCGATGAGGACAGTGGCAGTTTCCGATCCGAAAAGGAGGGATTTTTCGCTCAGGCAAGGAAATCGAGGGATTGCGCGGAGGCGTACATGGGTACCGCCTCGCGGAGCGTCGAAATCCTGGCTGTGCCGCCGCCGAAGGCAGCGGCGAACCCGGCTGGCGGTTCCACCGCCCCGCCTGGGCGGAAAAGGACCCTTTCCGGACGGAAACTGTATAAGCCCTTCATTCTCATAGGACTACTTTTTCTGCT
>JBELAB010000217.1:0-5791 GCA_049509275.1 Syntrophobacteraceae bacterium
CAGGTAGGTCTTTTTCTGCTCTTCCGTCCCATACTGGAATATGGCTTCACAGCCAAAGCCCCCAGCCACGATGTTCAGTCCGATTCCCATGTCAACTTTGGAAAATTCCTCCGTGATAAGTGAGTTCCCCAATATGCCGACTCCGGCTCCGCCGTACTCCTCCGGAATCCATGCGCCGACCAGGCCGTACTCGGCTGCCTTCTTCCGGATCTCGGGCGTGTAGAGCTCGTGCTTGTCGCATTCACTGGAAACCGGCGTGAACTCGGCGACGGCGAACTTGTAGGCCATGTCTTTCAACATTCTTTGCTCTTCAGTCAGATCAAAATCCATTTTTGGACTCCTTTAATAAAAGAATTTGCGGTAGAGCTTCAAGCTGAGACCAATCAGATCCACCCGTCTTATCGGGCCGCCTTTGTCCGCGACGAAATCGCGCCCCGTGCAAAACTTCCAAATCTGATTTAACAGGTGGATCTCATAACAATACAAATCGATTTAGCGCAAGAATTGCATGGGAAGTTTTGCAACGAACTCATTAAATTCCGCTATTTGACTTTTCCGCTGAGAGTCTTGCCTGCTTTGAACTTGACAACTTTTGACGCCGGAATTGTGATCTTTTCGCCGGTCCGCGGATTGCGGCCTTCACGTTGAGACTTTGCCACGACGCTGAAGGTCCCGAAACCTACCAGCGTAATCTTCTCACCGCCCGACAAAGCGGCGGAAACAGCTGCAACAAATCCGTCCACCGCTTTATCAGCCTGTGATTTGGTAATTCCACCTTTACTTGCGATTTTTGCAACCAATTCAGCTTTTGTCATTTCCTTTCCTCCTCGTAGTTAGATAATGAAAGCCGCCTCTCCCAAGACCTCTTAACTTTGTATAATGCCTGCCGGTGCATCAAAAATCCTCCTTCACATTCTTTCAAAGATCGTTGCCGGGGCCATTCCCCCGCCAGTGCAAAGTGAAACCAGGGCGTATCGAGCTTTGCGCCGCCGGAGTTCATTGATCGCCGTAACTGTAAGGCGGCAGCCGGAGTTGCCTACCGGGTGACCGAGTGCGATCGCGCCTCCGTTCACATTCAACCTTTCCATGTCCGCCTTCAACTCCTTCACCCAGGCAAGCGGTATCGGCGCAAAGGCCTCATTAATCTCAAATATGTCTATATCTCTCATTTCGAGGCCCGCCTTTTTCAAAACCTTAGAGGTTGCATAAATGGGCCCCGTGAGCATGAATTTCGGGTCCGATCCTGTGACGGCGCTCGCGACAATGCGGGCTATCGGCTCGAGTTTGAGTTCTTTCATCTTCTTTTCGCCCATCAGGACCACGGCAGAAGCCCCATCGGTAATGGTGCTCGAAAGTCCAGCCGTGATCCATTTCGTGTTAGGCAGGACCTTAAGGGCATTCAGCGTTTCATAGCTCGTCTGTGGCCGTATGGGTTCATCGGTTTCCATGACTATTTCATTGCCGTCTTTATCCAAGCCCTTCATCGGCAGGATTTCATTCTTGAAGTATCCGTTGATCGTCGCCTCGTGGGCTTTTCTGTGGCTCGCAATGGCAAACTCCTGGCATTTGTCTTTTGTAATCCCCCAATGGTCCGCAATCATCTGGGCCGAGGCCATCTGATCCGGATAACCCCACCGGCTTGTGAAGTATTCCCCGAAAGGATTCCCCATCGGCTTGCCGTTAGCCAGGGTGCCGTTCGTATCCGACAGGATCGTGTACTTTGTCAGTAATTCGCAGCCGCTTGCAATCACGATCTCCATCGTCCCGGAGGCAATCATGCCACAGGCGAGCTGTATGGCTGTGAGGCTGCTCCCGCATTGGCGGTTCACAGAGATTCCGGGAACGGTTATTGGGAAATTCTTCGATGCCAGGACCCCCGTGCGTCCCAGTGTAAAGCCCTGCTCGCCGATCTGGTACACGGTCCCGTTGATCACATCGTCGACCAGCGCGGGATCAAGGTCTATCCTGTGCACAACTTCGTCCAGCACGGCGCCCAGGAGTTCTGGGGCCGGCCAGTTTCGCAGATACCCGTTCTGCCTGCCGACAGGCGTCCTGACAGCGCTGACAATATATACGTTACTCATAGTAGGTAATCTCCTTGCCGTCGCTTATTTGGAGTATTTAACCTGAATAAAGCCTCAACTTGACCCCCAACCGGAGGCGAACCGGATTTCCTGGTTGGATTCTGCCCTAAAAAACTTCTTAAACAACCCCCATATCCGGTGAAACCTTACGATTTCCCAATCGAACATGCAAGCTATATGTCGATGAGGCCGGTTTTGGCATTTATAGGACGCACTTTATAACACACCCGTCCAAGGGACAGCCGCAGACATCACAAAGAAAGCACTGAGCTTGCTTCCACAAAGATTGGCAAATACCGGGGCCCAGACCATCGGAACGGTGCATGACGATATCTTTCTCGAAGCTCCTGATGGGTTGGCAGGCGAAGTTGCTGTGATTCTCAAGCAGACCATGATTCAGGCTGGCAAAGCTTATCTCTGTAAAGTTCCGGTTGAGGCGGAGGTTACAGTTGCAGACAATTGGGCGGAGAAGTAGACAAAACCCGCCTCAGCTTCATGACGGCGTCGGTTGTAAAATGTAATCGCTTTAATTCGATCTTACGCGCTTCACACACAGTTTCCGATCTCGTCCAATATGCTTCCGGTTCAGGGGAATTCGGGGAAACTGTCGGGACCTGCCCAAAGCTTTCCAGGATCATTAATGAAGACGCTTCCCGGGCGGCTTACGAACGTCAGTCCACGCACCATTGCAGCGACACACGTTTTCCCTTCCTTAGCACCTCCAGGAAGCCAATTGCATTTGAAGGAGGTTCGATCAAGCACCCAAAACTATCGCTCACTTGAAAGGAATAGTCACCGCGGGTGAAGGTCCAGGTGCATATTCCGCACGAGCCGGTCCCCAGGCAGTCGTAGTGACCTCCTTTAATGGTTAACTCCGGCTGCTCGCCACTTGGCGATCCTGTTCGCCAGCTTTGATAAGTATAGTCGTTTGTCCCTGCTTTGGTTACAAGAATCCTATGCTTTAAAGTTATGCACTCCATCCCCAGACTCTTATCCGCACTGGAGCTGTTAATGGAGGCGATCTTAAGCGGTCCCTCTTCTTTGGATGTCCCCTGGTTATCGTAACTGAGCCAAAGGAGCCCGTTTGCAACAGCGATTCCATAGCTGTTGCAAAAGAAGCCGTCCCTGGAAATTGATTCTCTGAACCTGTCATCAATAAGTTCATCATAGCGCGCAACGAACTCGGCACGCGATTTGATGCTTACTCGTTTACCATTCAGGGTTACAGTGCGGAGGGGATAAATGACAAGCCGGGCCACTGAGTTACGGTCATTGGAAAGGATTGCCGTCTTCAGTTCTTTCCAGGCTCCATCGAAGGCGGGACCAGTGGCGCAGCCATTGTCCGAAGCATCGCCCGATTCTATCGCTGGTGCCGCTTCAGAGGTATCGCCGGCAGCGGCCAACGGTAAATACCAGCATAGTAACAGGAAGACGAAACACTTCATCATGATAATACCATGGCAAATTCCGATTAAAATGTTTTTAGGCAGTCCATTGGCTCTGCTCACTACCCACAAGACCATTCAGTTTATTATAACCTGAATAATACGTCAACTTGACCCTCAACTGGAGCCGAACTGCATTTCCAGGCCGGATTCCACCCGAAAAAGCTCTTGGAATGCCGGATGTCCGTAAATCATACGATTTCCAATCAAAACCCGCAAGAAAAATGCCGATCAGACCAATTGGGGCAGTTTGAGGACATTCCATCATTCCGCCCCATCGTATTCACACGGGATTTGAGCGGGATCTGCCAGTTACTTCCGAAATACCTGAAATTCAGTACCGCACTCCTCACATCGGTTTTCCCAAATCTTCACCGTCGGGACTCCGAGCAATATCGCCACCAATGCGACGATGTTGGCAAAGGACAACCCCGGCTTTCTTATGCACGACCTGCAGTTCACCAGATCCATAAGATTAAGGGATAATATAACGATGTCAGCCGCCCGGGAGATCGTCTACGCGCTTAAAAACGATTATGCCCAACGTGGAGGGAAATTCTACCTGTTCGTAGCGAGGATCAGCGCGAACATGAGAAAGATAAGCAAGGTTGACGGTATTAATCAAATTAGGGGGGGGCTGTAGATCCTCCCGAACGCTGATGATAAATTTGGGATTAATTGAATTCGTATATTTCAGTGCTTTGTCCACATCTGAATCTTCCGGCCATAACCCATTCTCTGTGTAGGAAGGCATGAAGCCGCCGTTTAAAACCTTTTCCTTGGCAGCGTAGAAACTAAGAACAAAGGAATTGAGCCAAGGGTAATTCACACCGCAAATCTGGGAATGATTGTCAGTCTCTGGGGTGCTGGTCAAGTTGACCAAGGCGGTCAATTCCTTGGACAAGGTCAAATCCGTATGTACTGCTTTTATCCAAATAGGATAACGTAAAGGGATGATCCCCAATGCCTCGCCCTGCACTTCAAATCCGTATCCTATTGCAACCAGGCAAAAGACCAGGACAAGCGGGGAATGATTCTTATGGAGCGCCCATGCAAGGATGATAACAATGGACGGCAATATCGGCAGGGCCAATCGATAATCTTCGTTTGGGGCCATTGAGTATACGGTAATCGCCAGAATTAAGGAAGCTAATCCGCCCAATGCGATGGAATCGCGGTACCTTTCAAAGCGCCAGCCCCTACGGACGTGAAAAAAAAACGCAATTACGGCTGCTGCTAAAGCGGCATAAAGCACCAAGCCTCGGAGAAATGAGATCTGTAGAAAATGAAGCCAACGCAGGAATTTAATCGGGAAGGGATCGAAAGATCCCCAAAAGGCAGTCGTCAAGGGCAGCTTAAGATACGTAAGTACGCATCTGAAATTATAAATGTACCAGGCCAATGTGAAAGCTGAGATTAATGCTGTTGCCGTCAAAAGGAAGACGCGCGTGAGACGTTTATAGTTCCTGGGCGTTGCAGGACGCGGAAGGAGTACGCCAAATGTCCCAAGGGCCGCAAGCAATATCGGTGGCCCCATGAAAAGGGGGGTCGATACCTTGGCATCAATTCCCAAAACAACAACTATGGCCGCACTTATTATCAAATCGAGCCGCGAGATTTCGGGCGAGATTACAGCCAGGCGCCACAGCAGGGCCACAGTCAAAAGCTGGAAGGTTTCCACATAATATCCGTGGCCAAGATTCACAAAGAGGGGAGCGGCCGAAACAAACAAAGCGCAGGCGGTGGCCACGATTTTACGCCCATCAGCCAAGCGGCGGCATATATCATAAATAATCCATACTATGGCGGCCTGGAAAAGCATGTTACAAAAGAGCAAAGCGCGCTCTATGCTCCCGAAAAGTGGATGAAGGCCCACGAAAAACTGACCGAACCAGACCAGTCCGGGAGCCCTCGTCCTTTCAATTGAGAACAGGCCGTGAAGCCAGCCTTTCCCATGGCTTTTCAGCAGGGCACACAATCTGACGCTATCATCAGCGTACTGGGCCGGGTCCCACATCCAGGAGCCGTGGTCCAGCCAAATCCAGGCTATACTTGGCGCAATAAGCAAGAGCGGTGCGAAGCACCAAAGCGAGGTCATGGCAAATCGCTTCGAGTGGTCCATTGCCTTGGGTTGCTCAGTTCTCAACCTTGAGGAAAGCCATCGTGTAATCACTCGGCGCAAACCGCTAGCGGTCCCGATGAATTTGAAGAACTGCATATTATTTGTTCCTGGACAGCCAAAGGCAGCGAATCCCAGACCGA
>JBELAB010000218.1:0-5778 GCA_049509275.1 Syntrophobacteraceae bacterium
TTTTTTAACGATTCAACCATCAATGGGCGCTGGAAATGGACTGTCCAGTTCGACTGGAATCTTCCGGCCCTGTTCAAGTAATCGAAACAATCCTCTCTCGACGGCCCATGGGTTGTTCGGCGCAGGGCATGCATATTGCCCCGCTGTGTAGTTGACAGCGAATTGGAATAAGTGCGCTTAACCGGTCTGAGGCAGGCTCCCGTTAACCGATGCCGCTTCGAACTACTTGCAAGCCAACTCGATGGACTCGCAGTCCACGCATTTCTACGGTGGCATAAACCTGACAACGGCGTTCTGAGGGAAATCGGAGATCGGGTGAAGGAAATCGGACTCTTCACCCTTTCTCTATTATATTAATGAAAACCCTTCGCTCTAAACTTCGCTCAAAAATCCATCTCTCAAAAACGCTCAATAATCCTTGACTGAAGCGGCATTACGGCCTATCATGCCCTCGCTTTAAGATTCGGCTTCGATTTCTATCGGCATATGTTCTTTTCCGATTGCCGACATCCTGTTTGCGGCGTCCTCTTGAAAAATCGAAGCCAATACTTTCCCGGTAAGGTTTCTCGCTTTCTTGCGAAGCCAATCCGTTCGTCACAGCCTTAGTAATTCATACATACCAAGTGAAAGGAGGTGCAGCGTTCAAAGCTCGTCCGGAACGTCTAATGGTTTCATTTACGTTTGGTGACGCATTCTGAAAAGGAGGTTAGCTCAATGCCAAGGCCACTAAGGCAACGAAAAAAAGCGGAAATCCTTTCTCTCAAAGACGCTGTAACGAAGTATATGCGCGATGGACTGATCTGCGCTTACAGCGGATTTACCGGTTTCAACAGGAATCCGGTGGCATTTGCATGGGAGACTATAAGGCAGGGGTTCAAAGACTTGCATATCATGGATCGTCACGGAAGCTGCTGCACCTGGCTTCTTAATGCGGTCGGCGCAATGAAAATATATGAAACCGACTGGATGGGCTGGGGGGAGATGGCCGGAAAACTGGATGTAAGTCTCGAAAGGCGCTACAAGGCCGGCCAGGTAATTCTCGAAGACTTCGCCCATGGCGCAATGGCAATGAGGTACCTGGCCGGAGCAATTGGTGCGCCTTTCATCCCTTACTACGCCCCTCTGGGCTCAGATCTCTATAATCCGGACTATGATGCGCTCGGCCGCGCGGGACTCCGGGACGGCAAGAATCCCAGGATTCCAAAAAAGAAATTCATACAAATCGAAGAGCCATTTTTCGGAGATGGCGACGTGGTCCTCCTGCCCGCCGCAAGACCTGACCTGGCAATACTCCATGTCGCCCAGGCGGGTGACAAGGGCACGGCGCGATGGCGCGGCGTCGGCACTATCGACAAGGAGATCGCCTTTGCGGCGGACAAAGTAGTCCTGGTCTGCGAAGAACTCGTCCCCGAATCGGAAATGCGCCACGTTCCCGAAGCAAACCAGATCCCGTTTTTCGTTGTAGACTGCATCGTCGAACAGCCCTGGGGCGCATTCCCCAGCTCGGTCCCGTTCTATTATGACTACGACGCGCCGTTTATGAGAGGCATGGACGTCGCGTCCAGGAAGGAAGAGGACCTGAAAAAATGGCTGGATGAATGGGTGTTTGGGCCTAAGGACTGGGAAGACTTCATGGTGAAACTCGGCGCCAAGAGGATGCTCGACCTCAAAGCCGACAGCGTAACAGGCTACAGCACCCGGATGATGAGAGGCAAAAAACCCGCTCCCAGGATGAAAATGCCTCTGTCCGTCGCAAGAAGCGGTTTCTAGAAAAGGGGGACAGACATGAGCAAATCGATGGAAGAGTTGATGGAACTGGTTGACAAAATGCCCGATGAACCCGCAAAACCAGGCGAATTCATCCTGCCCGAACTGATGGCCATAGCGGTTGCCCACGAAGTTCGGGACGATGATATAGTGTTTGCGGGAACCGGTCTTCCGATGGTAGGAATCATGGCCGCCAACATGCTCAACGCGCCGCACGCCCTCCTTATCTATGAATCCGGGGTCTGCGATGGAAAAACGATGCACGTCCCGATGTCAGTTTGCGACCAGAGGGCCGCCAATATGAGCTCGACTCTGGGCGGACTTGTCGATACGTTCGGATTTTTTCTCCAGGGGGGCTTCGTCACCCTGGGATTTCTTGGAGGCGCGGCAATCGACAAGTACGGTGGGGTAAACGTCACATCAATAGGCGACTACTTCTCGCCGACCCACAGGTTTACCGGATCGGGAGGAAACTCCGATATAGGCGCTATGGCGCACAGGACCGCCTTCATAATTCTTCAGGAAAAAAGGCGGTTTCTGGAAAGAAACGATTACACCACGACCCCCGGCTGGTGGTGCTGGGATTTCAAAACCCGTGAGTGGAAGCCCAAAAAGGAGGTCTGGAAGGGCACCGCCTTTGCAAACTGCGGCCCTGATTCGGTCGTGACCAACATGGCAGTTTACCGGTTCGACGAAAACGGGATTATCTACCTTGATACGAACCATCCGGGAGTGAGTGTCGCCCAGGTGCGCGAAAACTGTGGATTCGACCTCAACGTGGAAAGAGTCAAGGGCGAGACCAAGGCTCCCACTTACAAGGAGCTTTTCGTCCTCAGGGAATTCGTGGACCCGGAACTTATCTTCCTGCCTCAGAAGATGGAATATCCGCCCCCCATCCAGTCGTTAATCGACTCGCATTAAAAGTGGGCAGCGTTCGAAGCGAGTGACGGGTTACGGGCAACAGTTCGTCCCGTCGCTCGTCACTCTCCTTTGTTATTGTCCCTTTTTGTATTTTACTGATAAAATTCTAAGTCTATCATACGAGGAATTATCGACAATTGCTGACCAGTTTGGCCATCCACAACTACGCCATAATTCGTGATCTCGAAATAAGCTTGCATCCGGGATTCAATGTCCTGTCAGGAGAGACTGGTGCAGGCAAATCGATTCTGGTAGGCGCCGTCAATCTCATCCTCGGGGCGCGCGCATCAAATGAGATGATCCGAACCGGGGCTGCAGAGGCAAGCGTTGAGGCGGTCGTGCAGTTGCCGCCCGGATGCCTTTGTGCACAGTATCTCAGCCAATGGGGGATCGACTTCGGTCCGGAACTCGTAATCCGGAGGAGCATCGCCAGGAACGGGCGAAACCGCGTGTTTATAAACGACCAGGCCGCATCAGTCCAGCAGCTCCAGCAGCTTTCGCCCCTTTTGATCTCGGTTTCCGGCCAGCACGAGCATCAGCTTCTTCTCGATCCCGAAACTCACCTGGGCCTTCTTGACTCTTTCGCCAATCTCGATGCAGCTTGCTCCCAGGTGCGGGCAATCCACACGGCGTGGCAGCAGGGTCGCGACGAACTTGCCCGAATGAGGCATGCACGGGAGCAGAGAGCAGCCCAGATGGACTTTCTGCGATTCCAGATCGCAGAGCTTGAATCGGCAAAGATTCGACCAAACGAGGATTCCGATCTCGGGGGCGAGCGGGAGATCCTGAAAAACGCCGCTGCATTGAGCTATGCCTCACAAAGGGCCATCAACGCACTCTACTCCGAGAAAGGCGCCGTTTTGGAGCGGCTCTCGGAGGTGGACAAAGACCTGCGTGCGATCCTAAATGTCGATCCATCTCAGAGCGGACTTGGCGAATACCTCCAGCAGGCCCGTATTCACCTTGAAGAGATGACCCACGCGCTGAGGTACTACGCTGAACGGATAGTCTTCGACCCTGCAAGGCTCACCGCAGTGGAAGAACGGCTTTCGCTCCTGGGCAAACTCGGCAAAAAGTATGGCCCAAGCGCAAACGGGATGCTCGCCAGATTGGAAGAACTCCATAAAATGGCCGGCGTGGGAGAGGAATCAAACCTCCGGGAAGAGGAACTGCAAAGGGAAATCGAATCCATGCGCCTCGCTTATCTCGATAGGGCCGGGGATCTTTCGCACAAACGGCACGAGGCGGCGGCAAAGCTCTCCACGGACGTTTCGCGTAATCTGGCCGGTCTGGATATGCCACAGGCACGCTTCTGCGTGCGCTTTTCCGGGGAAGACGACAATCCTCCCTTATTCTCTGCGAGCGGTGTCGACCGGGTAGAGTTTCTGCTCTCGGCAAATCCGGGTGAAGACTTGAAGCCGCTGGTCAGGGTAGCCTCAGGAGGGGAGCTTTCCAGGATCCTTCTTGCCCTCAAGAGTCTTCTCGGAAGAAAAGAAGAAGCTGAGACACTCATCTTTGATGAGGTTGACGCGGGAATCGGAGGCCGCGCGGCAGAACTGGTCGGGGTTCAATTAAATAAGCTCTCGGAACGCCATCAGGTCGTCTGCATTACTCATCTTCCCCAAATCGCCTGCTACGGCAAATGGCATTATCTGGTGAAAAAGCAGGCCGAAGGAAACGAGACATCCACCACAATCCGCATGTTGACCGAATCGGAGCGCTCAGAAGAACTTGCCCGCATGCTGGGAGGGATTTCGATATCCGAGAAGGTGCGCGAGCATGCGAAAGAGCTTATGGAACGGAATTTGGGACTCGGAGAGCGGATGACGGATGAGGGGTGAGGGATGTTTTTCGTTTTGCCGGCTACCCGCCTGCCATTGGTTGCCCGCATGTGGATCATAGATGCTTGTTCTCGCGGATGCTGAAAAACGCTGCAGGGCCCTTGTTCCGGCGGGCAGCTTTCACCTGACTGCCCCGGCCGGTTCGGGTAAGACCTTTCTGCTGGTCGCCCGGTTTCTTCGCCTCCTGGGACTTGTAGAGCACCCTCGGCAGATCCTGGCGCTTACCTTCACCAACAAGGCGGCAGCCGAGATGCGTGAAAGAGTAAGGGGCTGTCTTGCCAGGGCAAAAAAAGGCGCGGAGGCCGAAAACCCGGCGGAGGCCGAGTTGCTCGATTACGCCTCGAAAGCGCTCGCAGCACACAGCAAGCTCGAAGAGCTGCTCCTTGCCGGAGAAATTCTCCGCATCCGTACTTTTCACTCCTTCTGCTACGCAGTTGCATCCCAGGCGCCGTTCGAAGCTGGAATCCCCCCCGGTTCCAGTCTCATCGACGAAAACGAGCAGGAGTTTTTCCTCCACGAAATCGTTAATGAAGCCCTTGAGCAAATCGCCTCCCGCAAGGAAGGTGATGCGGCTCGGCGCGCCCTCATGAATCGCCTTCTTTATCTGAATAATTCCTGGTGGTCCCTCGCAAACGAAATGAAGGACCTTGTAAGAAGAAGAGAAGGGCTGGCTGACATGGTGCAGGTTCTTAGCCGCGACCGGGCGTCGGGTTATCTTGCGGCCAGGGTCCGTGAACTCGCTGAAACGGAACTGAATGCACTCAAAGCCGGGTTCGAGGCTTGTGATCTTGGGCGCCAATGGGCAGGATTCCTGGAGCAGACCGGGAGCGCCGGCGCACAGGCCGTGCGCTCTCTTCCCACCTGCATTCCGGGGGCGCAGTGGGAGGTTCTTGCGCAGTGGATTTGCATGGCGGACACTTTCCTCACGAAAGAAGGTGACATTAGAAAACAACTTGGACCAAAAACCGGGTTCTACAACGGATTTACCAAGACCGTGTGGGGCGGCGCTATTCAGAATATCCCTCCAGAAACCGCTCACAGACTGCATCAGGTCCGTCAGCTTCCCACCCACAACGCGCCGGTGACGGACCCTGATACGCTCTGGGACCTGGTTGTTCTGTTGCATTCCGTCCTTGAAATCTATGACGCCCGGCGGCGCGCCAAAAAGGTGCTCGATTACTCTGCCCTCGAGCCGGCTGCTCTGCGCCTTTTTGACTCTGCCGACCCTTCCGACTTTCAGTTGATACTT
>JBELAB010000219.1:0-5777 GCA_049509275.1 Syntrophobacteraceae bacterium
CCCGAATTTGACTCCTTCTGCCTCGCATACCTTCGGTTCTTTGTTGAACTCAAAAAGAAACATATATGATCTTGCGCTTTGAAGAAAGTAGCAGATGATTTTTATCATGCGTGGGGCGATGATTACGCGTGCATTATTTCCTTGACATCCCCGAGTGCACTGGGTCAATATCGATCACGATAAGCTGTGGGTGTCTCAAAAAGGGACATAGGGGAAAACGGTGCAAAACCGTTGCGGACCCGCCGCTGTGATCGGAGACAAAAGCCGCCGGCATGCCACTGTCCGATTGGGTGGGAAAGCTTGGCGGGCAGCGTGCTCCGAAAGCCAGAAGACCGGCCCATAGCTTCATAGCTGCACGTGCTCCCGTGGATTGGAGCCCGAGTTGGATAAGCCGAGGATGAAAACGGTTTCCCGGACCTGGGGATTATGGTCCGGTTTTTTTTGGCCGAACCGGGTTCTTCTTGGATGCAGATCGATATTGGGAGAGTGGCATGGCCAATGGTGAGACTTTAGAAGCGGGAAACAAAGCAGCCGCACCTGAAGAGGCTATAATACTTCTGGGTCATGGAAGCCGGGTGCCGGAAGCAGGCAAGGATATGGAGAGGGTCGCTGCTCGTCTTCGACTCAAATACGGTTATCCGCTCGTCGAAGTGTGTTTCATGTCAAGGCTCGGACCTCACTTTCCGGAGGTCTTTGAAAAATGCGTCAACCTTGGGGCCTCAAAGGTTCTGGTGATTCCCTATTTTTTGCATTCAGGGCTGCATCTGGTCCTCGACGTTCCTGAAATGCTTCAAAGGGAGGCGCAAAGGTTTCCCGCCGTTACTCTTCGAATGGGACGCGGGTTCGGATTCGATGAGCTGCTGGTTGACCTGGTGCAAACAAGGATCCAGGAGACGAGGAGTTTCGGTGACGTAAGGCAAATGGTGCTGCCCCCGAAGGAAAAGTACCCTGTCCCGTCAGGGCAGTGCGAGTTCGTTGCCATGCCTCCCGATGAGGCTGCAAAATATCGCACATAGGCAAACCGGTTTTATCGGCATTCGATTCAAGACCGGTCGAGCTGCCTTCCATCCGGATCAAGTGTGTATTGAACATCGCTTAATTTATGCAACAGTGCAGGCAGGTATGGAAATAAGGCGCCGCTCCATCACGGTAATTCTTGTATTCACGGCATTGCTCGTGCTGTCGGCCGTTCCAGCGTTCGCGATGCACATCTCCGAGGGAATTTTGCCTGCGCAGTGGGCAATACTGTGGTTTGCCGTGTCTGCGCCGTTTCTCTTTCTGGGACTGCGTGAATTACACTTGCGCGGACAGCAGAATTTGCAGCTCAAGCCTATGGTTGGATTGGTAGGGGCGGCTGTGTTCATAATATCCTGTATGCCTATTCCCGTCCCTGCGGCGGGTTCCTGTTCGCATCCCTGCGGGACGGGTATTGCCGCCATTTTTATCGGCCCGCTGCTAACGGTTGTCGTGACCAGCGTCGCGTTGGTGCTGCAGGCCCTGTTCCTGGCGCATGGCGGGCTTACCACTCTCGGCGCGAATGTTGCCTCAATGGGGGTCGCCGGCGCCTTCACGGGGTATGTCTCATTCATTTTGGTCATGCGGCTGTCAGGCAGGTGGTGGATTGCCGCTTTCCTTGCGGGCCTTCTATCGGATTGGGCCACTTATAGCCTCACTTCTTTTCAACTTGCCGCCGCTCTACACGGTAATGCTCCACTGGGTAAATTTTTCCTGACCGTGCTTATTGCGTTTGTGCCTACTCAGGTCCCGCTGGGAATTGTTGAGGGATTCCTGTGTGTAGGAGCTTACAGGTTCATACTGACACGCAGGCCCGAATTGCTTAAAATCTTTGCGGTTTAGGTGCGTTTTATGAAAATAGCGCTTGCAGGTGGCCTTATCTTTTTGCTGGCTCTAGGCTTGTATATCGGTCTGCGGATCTCTGAGTGCAAATGGGCCGGGGTCGATGAGTCGGTAGTAGGCAAGTTCGCCATAGAGGCAAACCGCCCTCCGCATGAGCCCCTGATCAATATCGAACGTGGGGACTTGCCTCTTTTGCTGTTTCTTTTAGCGGGAGCATCGGGAGGTTTTGCCGCCGGTTATCATTTCCGGGGTTTATTTCCTCCAAAGGATAAAGGCTAACGCCTTGCAGCCGGTATTTGAGCTTTTCTCGGACATTTTTGCATATCGGGACAACATTCTGACCCGTGTTGATCCTCGCGTAAAGCTCGTGCTGGCCATTCTGGCGATCATCGGTGTCATAGTATCCACCGGCCCTGCGTTTCCGCTCGCAATCTTTGCAGCAGGCATGGCCGCAATGCTGGCGATCCGAATGCCCGCCAGGCTCATTTTGGTCAGGCTTGCGGCCCCTTTAGGAATTGTTCTGGTTGTAATCGTGCTGCAGTCGCTTCTCGTTGGTTCCACCCTGCTTTTGAACATCTCGCTGTTCGGGTGGAAGATAGCAGTGATGCGAGAGGGCGCCCTGCGCGGCGCTTTGCTTGGGACTCGCGTTCTGGGAGCAGTTAGCGTGCTGCTGCTTTTGAGCTCTGCCACCAGGGCGCATCAGATATTTCATGCCCTGCGCTGGTTCGGGATCCCAAAGGGCTGGGTGGAAGTGGGCATGCTCATGTACCGCTATATTTTTATGCTCCTGGATCAGGCGGCCGACGTCATGGACGCCCAAAGGGTGCGGCTCGGCTATTCCAGCCTCAGGCGTTCTTTATCGTCTACGGGCGTATTGGCGGGAACAGTGATGAAAGTTGCAATGGACCAGGGGATCCGCACCTATGAGGCCATGGAACTGCGAGGGTATAAAGGCTACATACCTTTTGGCGATCTGCCGCGCATTTCCTCGAAAGATCTCTGGATTTTGTGCCTGACCTCGGCGGCGATAGTGGTTGCATTCATCCGGCTGGAGTGGGGGGCTTTATGAAAGAAGTTCCTATGGCCGTTGAGGCTTCAGGTGTATGCTTCACCTATCAGGAAGGGACCCAGGCGCTTACGGAAGTGGACTTTCGGGTCAGACAGGGCGAGTTTGTGGCAATGCTTGCCTCGAACGGCTCGGGAAAGACTACTCTCATAAAGGTGCTTGTCGGTCTTTTAAAGCCGCAGAAAGGACAGGTTCGCATTGCCGGACACGAGGTCTGCGGCACTCCGCCCCGAGAGCTCTATCAGCGCATTGGGCTGGTTTTTCAGAATCCAAACGATCAGCTTTTCGCAGCTACGGTCGAGGAAGATGTGGCCTTCGGCCCAAGGAACCTGGACCTGCCCGGGCCGGAAGTCGAGCGGCGGGTTTCTGAGTCCCTTGAATCAGTCGGGGCCAATGATTTGCGGCATAGAGCCATCCATCATTTGAGCTTTGGAGAGCAAAAGCGGGTCGCCATGGCCGGCGTGCTTGCCATGAAGCCCGCGATTTTGATCCTTGATGAACCCACCTCCGGGTTGGACCCTGCCGGGGAAGAAACGATGATGCGGCTCCTCAACAGGCTCAATCGCCGGCAGGGGATTACAGTAATTCTCGCAACCCACCTTGTGGACATGCTGCCTCTTTTTGCAGATCGGATCTATGTGCTGAACAGGGGACGGGTCCTGAGCCACGGGCCGGCTGAAGAGGTGTTTGGCGACTATGATATGCTTGATAAAGCCGGGCTGCGTTTGCCCTATGTCTCCACCCTGCTGCACGAGATGAAACGCTATGACGGAGTGCCGATTAATGGTCTGCCGCTGACAGTCGGCGAGGCGCGTAAGCGCCTCATGGAACTGATACCCGAAGAGCTTATAGTCAAGCGTATCGAACGAATAGAGGAGAAGATTTTGTTCCCGGCCGGGAAAAAATCGCCATGAAATTCGGAGTCCTTTATGGAATAGGAGTTGGGCCGGGCGATCCCGACTTGATGACCGTGAAGGGGGCCAGAGTCCTTCAAGGGTGCCGGCATGTTTTCGTTCCAAAGGCACGGAGCGAGAACGGGAGCATCGCTCTTGCCATTGCCGGCCGGTACCTGAGGGCCGATTCTCGGATCCACGAACTGGTCTTCCCTATGAGCGCCGACAGCGGGGAGCTGTCGCGGCACTGGGCCGAAGCGGCTCGAAGTGTTTCGGATGTGGTGGGCATGGGCGAGGATGCCTGCTTCCTGACTCTCGGGGATCCTCTACTTTATTCCACCTACATATATCTCGTCAGATCTTTGCGCGAACAACTTCCCGGACTCGATGTGGTCACCGTTCCGGGAATCACGGCTTTTAGCGCCGCTGCCGCTTTGGCTGAATTTCCCATAGGTGAAGGCAGGCAACGGGTTGTCATTATCCCTGCTTCCGATGACCTCGATGTAATCGCAGAGGCGCTCACCGGGGCAGGGACACTAATCCTGATGAAGCTCGGCAGGCGACTCGACAAGGTAGTTGATTTCATTGAACAGGCTGGTTTTCTGGACCACGCGGTATATGTGGCGCGAGCCGGGCTCGAGGGCCAGCAGGTCGAGACCGACCTGCGCAAAGTGCGCCGGCAAAAGGATGCGGCCGATTACCTGTCCATCCTGCTTGTACATACAGGGGTTTGAAATTCGTAACTTATTGGACCTGTGGCGAAAATTCAAAATCGTGAATAATTAAGCTCTTAAAGAGGGGGTGAAAATGAGAAAACGTCTATGCATACTTTTGGCTGTGGCAATTTGTATTATATCAGGCTGCGCTCAACTTGGTGAATATTTTCCAGATTCGACAACGCCTCCACAAAGCGTACAAGAACTCAGAGGCACACATTATGCAAAACTTAACTCTATAGGATGCATTAATTCTGATGATGCGGAGACTGCAATGTTGGCTAATAAGCGGAGTGACTTCGAAACAATAGACCATTTGATAAGAGAAAAACGCTGTTTCGTCATCCCGACTGGTACAGACGTTTTAATTATTAAATATGCCAAAGGTGATATTGTGAGTGCAAGACTGAAAGACTCAAGACAAGAATTCTATACTGGAAGAAGCAATTTAGTATCGGAATAGATTAATTAAAAGGGATTTCTCCAGGGGATTTTCAGCGGGCCGGCCATAGGGGGGATCCTTTATATTTTACAATTGACAAGATGCAGACATTCTTCTATAAGGCACGCTAAGCAGGTTTGGCATCCGAGTGTTGGCCCCTCCGGGCCATAAAAGGGAAACCCGGTGAGATTCCGGTACGGACCCGCCGCTGTAATCGGGGACGAACGCCGCACGAGGCCACTGCCCTTTTCCAATTGGACGGGAAGGCGCGGCTTGTAGGACGATCCGAGAGTCAGAAGACCTAACATTCGGTGTGCACCTGGGGAGATGGTAAATCCTCACGGCGCGTAATATTGTGCGCTTGGGGATTTTTTTTGTCCCTTGCGCGAAACAAAACGTTCCCGGGCATCCATGACGAGAGATGCGGGGATAAAGCTGGGAGACAAACCATGGCTACGCAAGTCGAACAGGCAACAAAGGGACTTCTTACTGAAGTTATGCGGGAGGTCGCGTCTCAGGAAGGACTGGCGCCGGAGTTAATTCTCCAGAGGATCGCCGAAGGACAGATCGTGGTCCCGCTCAATACCAACCGTCCCGGCCGAATCGTGGGCATCGGAATGGGACTTCGCACAAAAGTCAATGCCAGCATCGGCACATCCACGGACATCGTTGATATCGAGGCCGAAGTTCGAAAAGCCCGGGCTGCTGAGGCAACCGGGGCCGACACGCTCATGGAGCTTTCTGTTGGCGGGGACCTCGATAAGGTTCGCCGAGAGGTCCTGGCGGCCGTTACTCTTCCGGTA
>JBELAB010000022.1:0-14345 GCA_049509275.1 Syntrophobacteraceae bacterium
TTCGGCCTCATCAACGCCCGGCAGCCCAACCGCCCAGCCGCAATTGACCCCGGCAGCAGTGTATGATAGCCTTTCCATAAAGGAGGCAACAAAATGATTCCCTATCCCAAAATAGAGCCTGTCTTGTTCTCCATAGGCCCAATCCATGTGAGGTGGTACGGGATTATGTACGTCCTGGGCTTTATAGCCTGCTATTTTCTGCTTCAGAAACAGGAACGGTCGAAGCAGATCGGACTGGTCGGCGCGGCGGTCCAGGACCTCATTTTCTATCTGGCAGTAGGAGTGATCGCCGGAGGCCGGCTCGGCTACATCCTTTTCTACCAATATAATGATCTACTGACATATATCAAAAATCCGCTGGAAATAATAGCTACCTGGCACGGAGGGATGTCATTTCACGGGGGTCTTTTAGGATGCGTTATCGCCGTGTGGATTTTTTCCAGGCGAAAAGCAATGCCTTTCGCCGTCCTGGCCGACTCGGTGATTGTGACCTGCCCGGTTGGCCTGGGGCTTGGCCGGTTGGGCAATTTCATAAACGGCGAACTGTTTGGTCGCCCCGGCAATGTTCCCTGGGCGATGATCTTCCCCGCCGGAGGCCCGATTCCGCGCCATCCGACACAGCTCTACGAATCATTTGCAGAGGGCCTGCTGCTTTTCATCATAATGTGGAGTTTGCGAAAAAAACCTTTTAAAGACGGTATGATGGTTGGATTTTTTCTCATTTTTTACGGTATCTTACGGTTTATAATTGAATTTTTCAAGGAGCCCGACCCTCAAATAGGTTTTCTGCTCACTTATTTTACCATGGGACAGGTCCTGTGCATCGCACAGATCGCAGCCGGCATCGTTTTGATCTTTTATCTGAACCGCAAAGCGACTGCCCGGGACGTCTAATAACCGGGGCCGGCGTAATCGGTCCTAGCGGCTAACGAGGAATTGCAATGGCACACGATCGGCTCGCGGCTTTACGGAGCGATTCTTCAAAGGTTGTTCGCGAATGGCGGCCACTCTATGAAGGACGAAGGAATAGCGCCCGCAAGGCGCTTGAGGTGATTCGAAGCGGGTACCGGGTCTTCATGGGGTCGGGTTGCAGCGAGCCGCAACACCTCGCTCAAAGCCTCGAGGAAAGGCTTCCCAACCTCACGGACGTGGAAATTCTCGACATCCTGAGCGTCGGAAAGCCCCGGTTCACTGACGGAGGCTATGACCAGTGCCGCCTGAAGTCATTCTTTGTCGCCTCGGCAACCCGCGAGGCCGTGGCCGAAGGACGAGCAGACTACACGCCGATGGATCTCTCAGATATCCCGGGGCTGTTTCGCTCAGGCGCCATGACCATCGATGTCGCCCTCATCCAGGTATCTCCTCCCGACGACCATGGTTTCTGCTCCTACGGGATAGGGGTGGATATTGTTAAGTCCGCGGCCGAGACCGCCAGGCATGTAATTGCTCAGGTAAATCCCCGCATGCCCCGCACGCTGGGAGACTCCTTCATTCACGTGAGCCATATCGACGCCTTCGTCGAGTATGAGGAGCCGTTGCTCGAATTCGGGCTTCCCGTCATGAATCAGATTGCCCTGGATATAGGTAAGCACGTCGCTGGGCTCGTCGAGGACGGCTCGACCATCCGCGTGGGGGTGGGAAGCATGTCCACCGCCGCCCTGTATGCCCTGGAAGGCAAAAAGGACCTTGGGGTTCACACCGACATGCTTACCGACGCCTACCTGCACCTTGTGAACAAGGGCGTCATTACCAACGCTCGAAAGTCTCTGCACGCGGGAAAAATAATAGCCAGCTTTTGCCTGGGATCCCGCGAACTCTACGATTTCGTCGATAATAACCCGATGGTGGCCCTCTACCCAATCGATTATACAAACAACTACCTGGTGATCTCCGAAAATGACAGAATGGTGACCATCAACTCGGGCCTGGAAGTGGACCTCTCCGGGCAGGTATGCGCAGACTCGCTCGGGTATGAAATATACAGCGGTGTGGGCGGGACGATCGACTTTTTGCGGGGCGCCAAGGGTTCTCGGGGCGGCAAAACAATAATGGTGATCCCCTCGAGCACCATGGACGCGTCGAAATCCAGAATCGTTTCGGCCCTCACTGAAGGCGCAGGAGTGGTCACCACGCGAGGCGGCGTAGAATACGTCGTTACCGAGTACGGGGTTGCCGGTTTACAGGGCAAGAGCCTTCGGGAACGGGCGCTTGCGCTTATTTCGATAGCGCATCCCGACTTCAGGGACCAACTCATGGAGGCCGCCCACCTGATTAATTACCTCGAAATGGATGCCAGACGCTCGGCAACAAGCCGGGCCATCTATCCGCACGATTGGGAATATTCTCAGACGTTCGCCGGACCGGGCCGAGTATTCTTCCGGCCTGCCAGGTCCAGCGATGTACGTGCCGTGAAGGAATTCTTCTATTCGCTGCCCACGGATGAAGCTTACTTCCGGTTTCTTCCATTTATGAAGGTCTTCCCCTACTATGATGTCGAAGCGATGGTAAGTATTGATTATCACAGGGAGATGTGTATTCTGGGGTTCGCGGGCGAAATGGGTTCCGAAAGAATCATTTCATTAGCCCATTATCATCTGGATGATGAAACCATGGCGGCTGAAGTCGACTTTATGGTGCACCCGAACTATGCGCGCAAAGGCATTGCAACATCGATGGTTCGCCATATCGCCGAAAAGGGCAAACAAAGAGATATAAAAACACTGGTTTCATACACCGGAAACCAACAGGTGCTTGGAGTTTTCCGAAAACTTGACTACGTGATGGAAAGCTCGTTGTCGGCCGGCGTCTATGAAATAAGGGTCCTGCTGGATCGGCCGAAATCCCCGATACCTGAATGAAATTGGTATTTGTGAGACCGTTGACTTTACGGAAATTTTGGGCAAGGCAGGGGGAAACTGCGGAAGCGGCGCAAATGGATCGGCTGGAGCCTCTCGAAAGACAAATCGCCAAACTGAGGGAAAGAATCGATATGCTGGAGCGCAATATCGAATATCTTTCCTCGCAGACAAAACACCCGGTCGAAGAACTCCTCTGGCAGCACGGATTTCCGGTCATCAGCCACGGCGGCCGGGCACAACTTCTCTTCCCGCCCAATATCGCCTCCTCATCGCTCGGATGCTTCTATCGTATGATGAGGCGTTACTCGTTCAGGCTTTTCATACGGGACCTTATCCAAATTCCCGAAGGAGACCAACTCGGCGCGCTTACCCGTTACTGCTCTCTTGGGACCGTTAAGTCCTACCTGGGGATTCTTGCGGAAATGGGAATCGTCTGTCTTGCGGACAAAGCTTACAGGCTCGTCAGGAAAGTTCCGAGTTTCGGCCCGACACTCGAATGGTATGTGTGCGAGATTCTAAGGCGCGAGTTCCTCTCGCCCGCACTCTTCAATGTGAAGCTTCAAAATACGAAGTTCGGCGGCGACTACGATGTCATTTCCATGGTGGCCGGACATCTCGTCTACGTCGAAGTCAAGTCCTCACCGCCCCGGGGAGTCGAACAACAGGCGGTCGAGGCATTTCTGGGAAGGTTTCGCGACCTGGGTCCCTCTATAGCCATTCTGTTGGTGGATACCGAACTGCGCATGCGGGACAAGCTCGTCCCGCTCCTTGCCCAGGGGCTTGAGCGCGAAGGGAAGACAGGGCCGGATTGGGCTGTCCTGAGGCTGTTTAACGAAATATTCCACGTGCGCCATTGCATTTATGTGATAAACAGCCGAAAAGGGGTTTATAGCAATCTGCGGACATGTTTTCGTGATTTTCTGATCCGGGAAAGCAAAGGGTAGATATGCCTGCCCGGCTGTTAAATGTCTTTTTGCCAACTCTGCTGACCGGTTTTTGACCTTAGCCGCAAAGGCCGTAACCTATGCTGGACGCATCCGAAATAGAGGAGAGGGCCAGGTTTTGCTATTGTGTCTTCCTCCAGTTGAGCTGGCTGTGCAGCAATGATTTAGTCGAACCCGGCCAGTATCCGGATTATCTGGCCAAATCGTCGCTGGGCCTCGGGAGCGATCAGTTCATAACAATGACACTTGACGAGGCCCTGATGGAGAACCGGCCTGACGGCGGCCTGAGGTCGCTCGTCTCGCTCTACGAAGGCTTTACCTACGCTTTCTGCCAGGTGCTCGAAAAGGATATGGACCAAATCAAGGCGCAAATCTCCCCAGGTTTTCTGAAAAAACTGGCCGAAGAAATGGGGGTGGGGGACCTGGTCAAGCACGGTACTTGACATTGAAGTGTAAGGATGTACAATTATAAAGCTTGATCGTCTCAGGATTACGATTGTCAATCATTTAAACCTCAACACAGAAGGGGGCGAAACGGGTTCGACGGAGGTAAAGAAGCTTAAGTTGCATGCCGAGGTCCTTGCTGCTCGTTAAACAGTTGGGAATAAAACAAACGCAGACGATTACGCGTACGCTGTAGCCGTTTAACCACGGCTGCCGTCTCCAGGTTCTGCTCCCGCGGGGACCGACGAGGCGTCGACTAAGCGGGATGGCTGCCGTCATGATGCTCGCAGTGCCGGCGGTGACATCTAGTGGGCTGGCTTCGGAGAAATCCCGTCCGCAGGAGTTCCCCGAGGCGAGATTAAAAGTGTGGAATAAGCATGTAGAAGCTTAAGCGGAATGCTTTCGGACGCGGGTTCAACTCCCGCCGCCTCCACCAATTTCTATTGGAATAAAATATCTGCTACCTTGCAATACTGAGCCTTCGACTTTCGGTGGTCATGATAGCGGAGGCTTTTTCTGCAAGTGGTTGAAGTCATTTTCAAACTAATCCAGGTCATTCTCCTCTAGACCTGCCATTTTCAGGAGATGGTTGAGCAGGCCCTTTTTTAGCGGCTGGTTACTATGGATCGGCACCGAGAGGCGAACGACGCTTCCTTCTTTTCCATAGATGTGATGACTTCCCTGAGTCCGCAGTAACCTCCAGTTGTGCCGTTCGAGCACCTTCGCCAGTTCTCTTCCCGAAAGATTCTTCATACGGCGATTTCTAAGATCCGCGCCTTGGTATCTATAGGATCAGAGGGCTTTATATCCACGGACAGGCAACCCTCCACGGCTTCATAAATATTCTTGAGAAGTTCCTCAAATGTTTCGCCTTGAGTCGCACAACCGGGTATGGAAGGCACTTCGGCCCAGAATCCACCTTCTTCCGCTTCATGAACGATGACCTTGAGTTTCATGGTAGTTCCTTCCGATTCTAACCTTTTTGGCCTGCTACGCTCGCTTTATAATAATCTCTTCCGACTTGGTTCGAGGTTCTGGCAGGTTGAGATAAATCTCCTTAGTTAGTGACAAATCAAATAATAGTTCCTTGGGGTATTTATGGTCAAGGTAGATTCCGACATTAATGCGTCCAAGATCCCCGACCGTTTTTGAAGGGGTGGCAATGAATTCAAAGTGGGGATTTATTTTGTCAGTTCTTTGTCAGAGTACCTGTAAATCCTTATTCCATAAGGGTAGCCAAATTTTCAACTCCCGCCGCCTCCACCGAAATCACCACCATAGCCTCTTTTACCATGGCCGGCCTCCGGTTTTGCTGTCTTCAGCCAACGCACCGCTTCGTATGATTATCGCCAGCACATGTGCTGAAATGTGGAATACCTGGCCTGGTCCGACGAGGTCCGACGGTCGGACCCCGATGCGGCGGATTGCGAATGCCAAAGCGAAAAGGGGAAAAACCTGGCCGTCCGGTTAAAAGGCTTGGAAAGCATAAGCCGGATGGGAGAGAAAACGAGATCGGGTAACTCATGAGTTACCGTGTTTCGAAGTCCGCTGCGGCACGGAAGTTTCAAGTTTCACGCACGTGTATGGTAGATTTCATGAAGAAAAGATCCATTGAGGCGATCCTGTAACCGGCTTATTTTCTGAAATGTAAAATGGAATCCCTGTCTTCTATCTGATACATGTAACCGCAATAAGGAGGTACGCCAAACAGGGTAAAGCACAATTCTTTGTCTTTCATGAATAATTCCACTGCATTCCTGACATAGTTATAGCAGTCATGTCCCAAAAAGATTCCGCCACTTTTGAGTTTAGGATACCAGGCGGCAAGGTCTGCATAACACCCTTCGAAAGAATGATCGCCATCTATAAAGATCATATCCAAACTACGGTCGTCGAAACCTTGCGCAGCAGCGGCACTGTCACTCTTGATCGGTACAATGAAGGTTCTCAGGCCGGATTCATCGACGTTTTTCTCAAAGATGTCAAAAAGCTGACCGTCTTTGACTGCCCGTATTGACTGATGCTCAATGGATCCCTGCCAATTATCGATACAAAATATCTTTGCGCCATAATTTCCCTGCGCGTACAAGGTTTTAGCCATAATAAGAGCTGATAGACCAAGGAAGCTGCCGATTTCCGCTATTTTCACGCCCAGTGGCAAACGTGAAACAAAATGCGGCAAAAGCTCCATATCCCCCCGCTGCAAAAACCCTTGGGTGCCATTAATCTCAATCAGACCACTTGGGGGATCGATCACTGTGGTGGTGTACTGATTGCCCAGCCATTTTCCGTTATCTGCCATAATGATTCCTTCCAAACCAGGTGGATGCTCAGGCGAAACAAGAAAAGCCTATGCCACATGAAAAGAAAAGAATATCGTTCAATCCAGCCTCACCGGCTTAACATTTCTTTGCAAAAGGATTTAGCCATACTTGCCGGAACTTCTGCTACAATGAACCGGTCGGAGTCAGGATGATTCAGCTTTACAGGGGACGTGCAATGAGCCACATTTTAGTGATAGATGACGATACCGAATTGTGTGAATTGTTGAGTCAGTATCTCAAACCTGAAGGATTCGAGATCACCTCGGTCTACGACGGCGAGCAGGGATTGCGGCTGGCCATCTCCGAGGCGGGTAAATACGACCTGATTGTACTCGATGTAATGCTTCCCGGTATGAGTGGTTTTGAGGTCCTGCAGCACCTGCGCCATCAATCCGATACGCCGGTCCTTATGTTGACGGCCCGTGATGAAGAAGTCCTTCGCATCATGGGGCTTGAAATGGGTGCGGACGACTACCTTCCCAAGCCATTTAATCCCCGTGAGCTTATTGCGCGCGCCCGAGCTATTCTCCGCCGTACCAAAGATCGGCACGACAAAAACACAGCCCTTTCCATGCCCGAAAAAATCTCTGTGGGCGACATCGAACTGGATACCGGGACCCGTGTTGTGAAACGCAGCGGCGAGCGGATTGAGTTGACCTCCGTTGAGTTCGGTTTTCTGGAGATGCTGCTCAGGGCAGCCGGTCACGTGGTAACTCGCGAGCAACTGACCGAGGGCGTCCTCGGCCGTCCTCTAACCCCTTACGACCGCAGTGTGGATGTACATCTAAGCAGCCTTCGAAAGAAACTCGGACATAAATTAGGCGAAATTGAGCGGATCAAAACAGTGCGAGGCGCTGGATACGTTTATGTGAACCCGGCTCAGCCGGACCGGAACACGATTCCGCAGTAGTGGTCCGTTCGATGTCGCGGGGAAATTTCGATGCGAAGCCTTTTTGCAAAAATCTTCCTCTGGTTCTGGGTGGCAATGGCGCTGATTAGCTTTGCCTCTTTTTTGTCGGCTGTGGCAACGGAGTCACATCCATTTTTCGACATGCCCTGGCTGAGATCTCTTGTGCGTCCCCACATGGAAGGGCATCTGAAGATGCAATCGGGCTCGTCGTTTACGGGTCACTGGATCAGCGTTGTGGGAAATTCCCTGAGACTCGCAGGCCAGACAGCAGTTGGGATATACGAGCGTGATGGGAAAACGGCCCTTTTAGATTACTTCAATGAACTGGAAAGAGCAGTTCGCATCCGGTTTTTTCTGTTCGACGAGCAGAACGAACAGCTAACCCGGGGGCCGATTCCCGAAGAGGTCGGGGAATTATCTTCCGGTCACCGGCGCGAGGGTTTGGATTACGAACGATCCGGTGAGTCGATTTTTACGGCTCAACAACTCATTGGTCCGGGCGGCAAGCAATACACACTGATTGCCTCACTCCCCGCCCGCCATTTTCTCACGCGTGATTACAGCTTTTTGGCAATGAACCTGCTCATCATTCTTATTACTGCCGGAGGGGTATGTTACTGGCTTGCACGCTATATTTGCATGCCGATCAGCAAACTTGGGGCGGCGGCAAGGCATCTGGCCGACGGAGATCTCAAGGTTCGTGTCGGCTCCGTTTTGGGCAGGCGGCGTGATGAAATTACCGAGCTTGGCAGAGATTTCGACTTGATGGCCGAGCGTATCGAATCTTTGATTGGCTCGCAGAAACGTCTCCTGCGAGATATCTCGCACGAGTTCCGTTCGCCGCTTACACGGTTGACCCTTGCTTTGGAAATTGCGCGCCGGCGCGACGGTCAGGATGCAGTCAACGCGCTGGAACGAATCGAACTGGAAGCCGAGAGGCTTAATGCACTTATAGGCAAATTGCTCATGCTCGCCCGTCTGGAGAGCGGTGCTGAAGAGATGGATAGAGCGCCTGTCAATATGCAGGAGTTAATAGAGGAATTGGTTACCGACGCCGACTTCGAAGCTAGAGGACGTAATTGTAAGGTTCGAGTTGTCTTGGCCGAGAATTGTTTCGTAACGGGAACCAGGGAATTGCTGCGCAGCGCCGTCGAAAACGTCCTGCGGAATGCGGTCCGCCACACGGCCGAAAACACCGAAGTAATGGTCGCGCTGCGTTGCAAAATGGAGGGCGGCTCTTTGCGCGCGCTTATCGAAGTGCGCGATAATGGGCCAGGGGTCCCGGAAGAGTCGCTGGCAGATCTTTTTTGCCCCTTTTACCGGGTGGGGGATGCTCGCGACAGAAAGCAGGGGGGAACAGGTTTGGGGCTGGCTATCACAGAGCGTGCAGCCAGACTGCATGGCGGTCAAGTGCGGGCGGCAAACGTCCCCGGTGGGGGGCTCAGCGTTACGATCGATCTTCCGGCAAAAAGGGCGGCGTGATTGCCGCACAATCTCCATTTGAATTCGGGTTATTTCTCTTTCACGTCTTTCATATGTTTTTTACAGTGACAAGCTTTCCATGACTTATGCAACTCTTGAGCTTTGGTGCGCTGCTCAGGCGTCAGGACTGCATATACTTTGGATTTCATGCGCTCTTTGATCACAATCAGCTCAATTATCGTATCCGCCTGTCCCTTGGCAATGGACCGGACTTTCGCCTCGTCAAATGTCTCACTCTCTCGCAGGGCCTTGAGTTCATTGCGCCCAGCCTTGAGTTGTTCTAACAGTGGTTTCATTTTTGCCCGCTCTTCGGAAATAATGGCACGGATTTGGGTTTTTTGCGCATCAGTCACATGTAGCTCTTTCCAGAGATGGTGGTGCCCGTGACGATGATGCCCATGATGCTTCCAATGCTTGCCGCAATGCCCTTCAGCCGCTGCTTCGTCTTTTGGACCCGCCTTGCCGGTGTCCGCAACGGCAGGAGCGGTCGACCCGGGGGCCCCGATAGCGATAGAGTTGAAGAATAACCATGACCCGGTCATCCATACTACCGCCACCAAAGTTACGGCAAATCCCGCCAATACTTTTTTCATATTATCTCTCCTCATGAATTGATGATAACCGATGATGAATCAATACAAAAAGTCAGCATCAACGTCTAGTTAATATTATCTAATAGAGGTAAAGTTTTGTAAAGGAATATCCGGGCGGAACTGAAAGCACATTTTCCCCTTATCGTTTGCGGGGCGGATAAAAACAGCTTGAATCATGTTGTTGACAAATCAACTCAGTTCATTTAGTGTATTGTCACTCCTGAAAAAGCCAAACCCGGCGTGAGCCGGGGGCGGAAAGCCAACGGGTCTCTCAAGAGGCGGCCGGGTTGCCTGGAAGTTGCTAATAGTGCCTTTGGGTTTTATCGAACGACCTGTTGGATCAGGATGCAAGATGCCGGAGCCAGTTCGATTCGCCAGAATTACTGTGGCTTATTCAACCAGCGCAAACACCTGTTTAAGACCGCAAAGCCTGCCCGATAATAAGCCCAGCGATACGGTGCAAATCTCCACGGAGGCACAGGAAAAATCGAGAGAACTTTGGTTGAAAATCAAGGCGCAATATTCTACAGAAAAACCTTCCCCGAAAACTCAAGCGGAAAATGGCATCGAAGTCCTTCAACTGTCTCCAAACGCGACGATGGACCAGATCCGCAAAGCCTACCTTACCGCCATAAAGCAGTATCACCCCGATAACTTTGCCGGCTTTTCCCCGGAATTTCGACAACTCGCGGAAGAAAAGAGTAAGCAGATCAACCTCGCCTACAAGAAATTGACAGGCGCTTAACGCCTGAACGGCCCCGTGCGATAAACCCCTCGTTGCAGCAATTATCCTCACTCCAAAATCTCTGAGAAAGCAGACTATTTTTTTCTTTAGTTTAGCCTCAATTTTGCCGATTTTAGCTCAGTATGGACTCATTTTAGTAACAGTTGCGGATCTAGGCCGTCAACAAGGCGGCTTGACCGGCGACCCTCCGCAAGTGCACCACTCTATAGGAGCATGCAGTGTCTACAGTATCTTCTACATCGTCCACATTGACTGAGTTGGGCCTCACCGGTATGGGAACCGACATCGACTGGCAGAGCATGCTGACTCAGTTGCAAGCGGTTTCAGAACAGAGTCTGACACCCTACAATAATCAAATAACGACCCTCAATGACCAGGTCTCCGCCTGGCAAACCTTCGACGGGGACCTGAGCACACTCCAGACTGCCTCAAAGGCTTTGACGACAAGCGGTACAGGCATGAAACTCTACAGCGCCACCGTGGGGTCCTCTTCAGGCGTGAGCCCCTCATCGCTGCTGTCGGCCTCAGCCTCTTCTTCGGCCGGCAACGGCAGCTATCAGGTGGTTATCAGCAACACGGCCCAAGCGGAACAACTCGCCTCGCAAGATTTTTCCTCAGAGAATTCCGCGCTCAATATCTCAGGGACCATCCTGGTGAACGGTAAGGCGGTTCAGGTCGCTGCAACCGATACGCTTGAGGATTTAGAGTCTAACATCAACAATGCAAATGCCGGCGTGACGGCTGCAATAATTCAGGACTCGCCGAACACCTACCGGCTGGTGCTTACCAGCGGACAGACAGGGGCCGCCGGAATCAGCCTTGACGATGGTTCGGCTTCCAATACGCTCGAAAGCCTTGGATTCAACGGAACTGGGCCGACGGTTATTCAAAACCCGGTAGCCGGAGGGGCCCAAAGCGACAGCTTTGCGAATTCTTCCACCGGGGTTGCGGCCCTGCTCGGAATAGCAAGTACTTCCGGAACTGTTACCATAAACGGAAACACCGCCACTATTGACTTGAGCGACACCCTGCAGCAAATACAACAGACGCTGGTCGGAGCAGGGATTGCCGCTTCTGTTGTCACGGCGGGTGATGGTTCTAAGACACTCCAGATCGCGGGCATGACCAGTTGGACCGACGATAACAATGTGCTGCAAACTCTCGGCCTGATCCAGGGAAACCGGGCCGATACGGTCGGGGTTACCGGGAGCGTCTCGAATACAAGTGGGATCAGGGTTGCCGGAAATGTTGCGAATACATCGGATGGTTTTGCGATCACTGCTGCTACAGATATCAAGAGCATTGATGGATACAACTACACATCTGGAGACGAGATCACCATTTCCGGAACGGATCACGACGGAAATGCAGTGACGGCAACCAATTTCGCTATAGGCTCGAGCACGACAGTCGGGGACCTCCTTACTGAAATTCAGAACGTCTTTGGCAACGTCACCACGGCAGTTAATGCAAACGGGCAAATTCAGGTAACCGATAATGCGACAGGGACGAGCCAACTCTCCGTTAATCTCACTTCTTCGATAGGCGCCAATTCCGGGACACTAAATTTTGGTACTTTCAAAACGAATTCGACTCCCATCACTGCTGCTACGCCAATCACGAGCATATACGGTTACAACACCTGGTCGCAGGGAGACGAGATCGCCATTTCCGGAACGGATCACGACGGGAATAAAGTGACGGCGACCAACTTCGCTATAACCCAAAGCACGACGGTCGGGGACCTCCTTACTCAGATTCAGAAGGTCTTTGGCAACGTCACCGCCACAGTTACTTCAGACGGGCAAATTCAGGTAATCGACAATGCCACCGGGACAAGCGATCTCTCTGTTAATCTCCAGGCTTCACTTAAGGCTTCTAACGCCGGGGAACTGAATTTTGGGTCTTTTGGGCAAGCCGGTACGATCAACCAGTATGTACTCCAACAGGGTGCAAACGCCGCTTTTACGGTAGACGGCATGAGTATGTCAAGCTCGACCAATACCGTTACAAACGCAATCGCGGGGGTTACGCTCAATCTGCTCGGAGCGGACCCGAATACGACCCTGACGGTCAATGTCAGCCCCGATACGCAGGCAATCGAAGCCAATATTAACACCTGGATCAACGCCTATAACACCGTCATCTCATACGTCAATACCCAGAATACCTACACTGCCTCTTCCAATACAACAGGCGGACCGCTTTTCGGCGATAACACCCTGCAAACGATAAAGGCAGAACTTCAATCCACTATAATGAACCAGGTCGGTACCGGGAGTATGGACTATCTCGCCAATATCGGAATAACGACGGGCAGTAATGGTCAACTCAGTCTGGTTACGACCACGTTCGAGCAGGCACTCTCAAGCAACTTCTCAGGCGTGGTTAATCTTCTTTCGGATTCCGGCGTTTGCAGCAGCAGCCAGTTTCAATATGTCTACAGTAACAGTAATACTCAATCCGGCACATATAACATCGATATCAGCCAGCTTCCTGGAACGGATCAAAACATCTCAGGCACAATTGACGGTCTTGCCGCCACCGGTTCGGGCAATGTATTATCCCTTAATAACACGGCCAGTGGCGCCGACGGCCTTGCAGTCAGCTACACCGGCGCCACGGCGCCGGCTAGCGCGACCATTACGGTAAACCGGGGAATCGCGAGTCTTATGAATGACCTCGTGAGTGGATTCACCAATACCTCAAAAGGGACGGTTGCCGCCCAGCAAACCGGACTGCAGAACAACATCACCGGGCTAAATCAGCAAGTGAGCAGCATGCAGGCAAATATCAACCAGCAGATGTCGACTCTCCAAACGCAGTTTGAAAACATGGATGTCGCAGTGGCCCAGATGGACGAGATGCAAAGTTACCTGACCGTCCAACTGGCCAATTTATAATTTGGATTAATCAAATCGGCTGATACGTTCCGCACTGGCAGTCTTTGCGCCCTTACCCTGCTGAAGTATCTCATCTCGAACGACTCCTTCGAGGTGCGGAAACTCATCCGTCATGTGCGGCAACTGCATGGCTTCCATGAACTGCCGTTGAAAATCCTTCTCTATACTAAGTTCAATATACTCGACATTCCTGGAACACCAGTCGGCTTCAACCCTTTTCTTGCGGTTCAGAAGGGCTGCGCGGCAGCCGTCGCCCGCTGCATTGCCCACGCCTTGGATCTTATCAATCTCACAATCGGGAAACAAACCTATGGTCAGAGCTTTCGTGGGGTCGACGTGAGTGCCGAACGCTCCGGCTATTTTCACCTTGTCGACCTTATCAAGACCCATTTTGCGCATCATCAGTTTACAGCCGGCATAAAGAGCGCCCTTTGCGAGCTGAATCTGCCGAATATCTTTTTGCGTGATTACGATATCCTTGCCGATGCTTGTCTCTTCAGCCCGCGCAAGAACGAATTCCGGCTGATTGGTGTCCGGGTTCCTGCGGAACCTGTTGGACTTTTGCATTTTGGCGAAAACCCCGCTTTTGGTGATAACACCTGCGGTTATGGATGTCCCTGGCGGCCTTGCTTACGACCTGTTTTCCCGCCCTGGATTCTTCCGGTACGAACACCAGTACATCCCCGTGGAGTTTGGTTACACAAGCCAGGCGATATCCCCGGGCCTTGCGTTCGTCATTGATGAACTTGCTCTCTTCATCCTGCTGCCATTTGCTCACATGGGACATGCCGGATGTAATGTTGTACTTTTCAAAATGCCCTTCCTCGATGCGGACGGCGCATTTGCCGCAAACCTTCTTCTCCCCGCACAAGGCTTCTATATCTGCACCAAGCAACCGAGATGCTTCTATCAGGTTAATACCCTTCGGAACGGGACCGCTTCTTCCGGAAGGTTGAAAATTTACCATTACTTTGTCATCTGCCATCGGAATCTCCTCTAACCTTTGATTTATATCATGCGTGGGGCGATGATTACGCATGCATTATTTCCTTGACATCCCCGACTGCACTGGGTCAGAATCGATCACGATAAGCTGTGGGTGTCCCAAAAAGGGACATAGGGGAAAACGGTGCAAAACCGTT
>JBELAB010000220.1:0-11193 GCA_049509275.1 Syntrophobacteraceae bacterium
AAAGCCCACGGCACACGCGTGGGCTTTTTTGCATCATTTTCATCAAGCAAAGACAATACCTGCCGGAGCCTGCCCCGAACCCTGTTGCGTTTTTCGAGTCCCTGCCGTGAGCACAACAATAAAGCCGCTTGCTCAAATCGAGTCAAACGGCTTGTTTGTGGATGGGACCCGGTCCAATGGCGAGGGCAAACTAGACTTCTTCCACTGTGATTGCTGCCTGTTCGCAGACTTCCACACAGCTTTCGCAGCCCAGGCACTCATCCTCATTCACCGGTTCGGCCTTGCCGTCGACAAGCTCGTATACATCGACGGGGCATACATCTACACATTCGGCGTCGCCAGTGCACTTGTCCTTGTCAATCGTTACTTTGAAGCTCATTTTTTCCTCCACTAGAGTTTAGAAAATTCGTGCACAACCGCTTCAGGAATTGTTACCAACTCCGTTGCTTCCGTTTAGCTGACAGGCCTTTTCGTACCCCCATACAAACTTAAAGTCAAGCCGGAAATAGCAACAAAATACATCCGGTATGGGCGGGGCCGCAAACCGCCTCGGCAAGGCGGCGCCAAGGCCATGCACAGCCGGGAGCAACTCATGCGTGAATAAAAATACAAAGCTTTGCCAAAGTTCTTTTACACTTCTTTTGTCAGGGTGAAAAGAAAAAATTTGAAAAGAAAAAACTATGAACGGCTGATGGGGCAATGGGTGAAACCGGGGGCAGCAGGAAGCAGGGAATTTTTCGGAGACGGGGAGATGTTTCCACCTCTCGCTGTCTCCTTATCTAGCTTTTCCCCGCTCCCCGCTGGCGTGGTGCGTGGGTGGACCACGGAGTGTTCGCTGATTTGCGCCAGGGGACTCATATCAAGCGGACACAGGCAGGTCCGGATCGGAGCAGGATGTAGGAATTTATCCGGTATCAAGAGAGTGAAGCCCGGTTTGCAGAACATCGACCGCGCTGCGCTCTCCTATCCGTGCCGCTGCTCACTTCATCAGTGGCTGCCATCCGCAGTTAGATCTAAACGCAGCCGGTCGGTTTGGGCAGCCCGGCCATTTTGCATGCGCCCTTACCCGGTCCCGATGGAAACAGCTCATAGATGTACTTGAGCTTG
This sequence comes from Syntrophobacteraceae bacterium, assembly GCA_049509275.1. Lineage (GTDB taxonomy): Bacteria > Desulfobacterota > Syntrophobacteria > Syntrophobacterales > Syntrophobacteraceae > SbD1. The sequence goes on from JBELAB010000220.1 coordinate 1,108, forward strand.
AAGCCGGTGACCTTGGTGAGGATCCGGACCATCGGAGCGATCCCGTGCTTCCTGTAGTAATCCTGGAGCACGTGAATCACTTGCCAGTGCTCATCGGTCAACTCGTTGATACCCTCGGAAGACTTTACGTAATCAACCCATTCCGGGCACCATGTGTCGAAGCTGGCAATGAAGCCGTCCTCGTCCACCTCAAAATTCTTGCCTTGAAATTCAATCTGGCCCATTAAGTTGCTCCTTCAATGACCCGTGAGGATGCTCTGAGATTCAGGCCGGACCCGGTCCAACCCGGAATCAGCAGAAATTGATGTTTTAAGCCTCTTATATGATCCCGCGGCGCCTATCATTGCATCGGCCCAAAGCTCGTTTCCGGCCCCGTGCAGGTGCGAGTAGCCCGCAAGGACGTTCTTATAACATATGCCGTCCCAGCCGGCCACGATTCCGTGCCCCTTGTTCAACCTGAAAACGAAGGGGCAGGAGCCGGGGTCGAGCCGGCCGGCAATTCTCGAATAATGGAACTCATGTCCCCGAAGAGTCGTTCCCTTCGGGAAAAAAGGATTGGGGCTGACGCACTCCATAACCGTATAGCCATGCCCCTGCGGTTTTGTCCCAAGAACTATCTCGAAAGGAAACACACCCACCATCGGATGGAGTTTTTCCCGATTACGAATTCCACGACACAAAAACATCAGGCCGCCGCATTCGGCATAGACCGGCAAGCCGGCCTCCACGGCCGATTTGACTGAATCGCGAAAGACTTCGTTGGCGGCAAGCTTCTCCAGATGGGTTTCCGGAAATCCCCCGCCAATGTAAAGCGCATCCACTTCAGGCAAAGGCGCATTCTCCAGGCTGGAAATCCAGACAATAGATGCGCCTCTTTCTTCGATCGCTTCGAAATTCTCCGGGTAGTAAAACTGGAATGCGGAATCCCGGATTATACCAATTTTAAGCGGCAGGGCCGCAGCCGGGATCTCGACGCTCCGCAAGGCGTGCGGCAAAGGACAGCCCAGGGCAGGGGCCGCAGCCGCCAATTTCCAAAGTGCCTCGAGATCCAGGTGCTCACTCATTTTGGCCGCAGCAACCGAGAGGGCTTCCAGGCTGTCTTGGGCTTCTTCGGGCGGAACCAGTCCGAGATGGCGCTCGGGGAAAAAGTTGCGGGACTGTCTTGGGACCACACCCAGGACCGGTACCCCGCACCACTGCTCGATTGATTCCCTGAGTACCGCCTCATGGCGCCTTCCGGCTACCTGGTTCAAAATGACGCCGGCGATGTTCACGTCGGCATCAAGCCTCAGGCATCCCAGCACCATCGCGGCGGCCGTGCGCGTCACCTTTGTTGCGTCCAAAACCAGAACAACCGGGCACCTTAATAGTTTAGCAAGCTCGGCCGTCGAATAGCTGCCGTTTGCGTCAACTCCGTCGTAGAGGCCTCGGTTTCCTTCAATCAGGCTCCCGTCCGCTCTTGCGGAGCGCATGATAAATGAGCGCAGGATCTGCTCGGGGCTCATGAGAAACGGGTCAAGATTGTAGCAGGGACCGTCCGAAGCCGCGCTCAACCAGCCCGCGTCAATATAATCGGGCCCCTTCTTGAAGGCGACGATGCGCAATCCAAGATGGCGCTTCCAGGCGGCGCTAAGCCCTACGGAGATGAGCGTTTTCCCTGCGCCCCCGCGTAAAGCCGCTATTATTAGGCGCGATCGGTTAACTTCCATATTCCATCCAAACAACAATAGGTCATATAAGTCCAATCGGACCTATATGACCTGAATTTTCCTAGAACTTGAACTGGGTCGTCGTTCTCCAGGTCGTCATGGCGAGACGGTAGTCGTCAATGTGCTCATGGCTGAACTGCAGACCGGTTTTCTCGAAGAAACGCTCCCAGCCGATCCTGTTTATCCACTCGCCGATTCGCTCGTAACGGCGGGCGCTATCTGCGTAAGCCTCGACGATCGTCTTGATCGTATTAACCGTGGTGGGCCACCTCGGCGGCTCGTTTGGAATAAAGGGAACGGCCAGCTTCGAGAACATCGGGGCCGATTTCACGTTGGAAACCTTGCCGCCCACCCAAATGGCTATCCCGTCACCTTCGCCATCCGCAAGGGGCAGGGCCGGGCACATGGTGTAGCAGTTTCCGCAAAACATGCATCGGTCGTTGTTGATTTCGATGCTCTTCATCTCGCCGACCTTTTTGGGCTTGATTGCAGCCGTCGGGCACGCAGCTATTACCAGAGGAATTTCACACACGTTCTGGACGCGGTCATGCTCGACGAAGGGGGGCTTCCTGTGAACGCCAAGAATGGCGATATCGGAGCAGTGAACAGCCCCGCACATGTTGAGGCAGCAAGCCAGGGCTATGCGAATCTGCGCGGGAAGTTTGTGGCTCCCGAAATAACCGTACAGCTCGTCCATTACTGCTTTGACGACGCCGGAGGCGTCTATGGCCGGGGTGTGGCAATGTGCCCAACCCTGGGTATGGACGATATTGGTGATGCAGTTTCCGGTTCCGCCGATCGGAAACCAGTTGCCACGGCTGCGAAGGTCGGTCAAAAGCGGTTGTAGCTTGCTCTTGTCGCTTACCAAAAACTCGATGTTGTTTCTGGTTGTCCAGCGCAGGTGCCCGCCGGTGTACTTATCGGCTATACTGCATACTTCGCGGATGTAATCGACGCTGATAAGACGGGCTGAACCAACGCGGACCGAGTAGATTTCGGCCCCCGATTCAGAGACGTGCATTAAAACGCCCGGCTCCAGGATTTCGTGGTATTTCCACTTACCGAAATTCTCTTTTATAACGGGCGGGAAGTGCTTGTCATATTTCGGGGGACCAATATCGGTAATACGATCGTTCATGAGATTGTTCGGATCAAAAGCCATCTTTTAGACCTCCTAAGCTTGATGCCGTTGACGGTACGCAGCGCCATCATGCTCCCAGCCACCGGGAACTGCCGCCGGATCGTAGAAAATGTAGGGATTGAACCTCGGGCTATTTACCATGCGTGGATCGGGTTCAAGCTCGCACACCTTGAGAAATTCGCGCAAACTGAGGCGCTGAATGGTCTCGCCAAGGCGTTCACGGTTCTTGCCTTCCTCCATCCACCAATCCCACATTTTTTCGACGAATCCCTTGAACTCGGTATAGGGTGACTCCATCTTGATAAACGGAATAACAACGCTCGAAAGCTGTGCACCGTCGAGAATGGGCGCTTTGGCGCCCACCAGGATCGTTGCGCCCTGGTCAAGACCCGGTCGAAGAGCCCGCGGCATTACACGAATACAGTGCATGCAGCGAACGCAGTCCTCGTCGTAGATCTTGAGCGACTTGCCGTCATATTCCATGCACTGGGTGGGGCAAAGGTCGATTACTTCGGCCTTGATGTCGAAGCCGGTTCGCTTGCCGCCTGCTCCGCCATGGGGGACAATCTCGCCGCCTGCATAGGCTTTGACCGCTGCCTGGTCGATGCGGACCTCGTCGCGCCAGGTCCCGATAATCGAGCAGTCGGAACGCGCGATAGCCGCAACGCAGTCCATCGGACAGCCGGATGCCTTGAACTTGAACTTGTAGGGGAACATCGGCCTGTGGAGCGCGTCCTGGAATTCCTGCGTAATGTCGTAAATGATGTCCTGGGTGTTGATGCAGGACCATTCGCAACGGGACATTCCCAGGCAGCCCTCGGGGGTCCTCATGTTCGATCCCGATCCGCCGAGGTCCATTCCGAATTTATGCGTCAGTTCATAGAAAATAGGCTCGAGCTGGTCGGTAGTCGTTCCCAGCAAAACGATGTCTCCCGTTGAACCGTGCATATTGGTCAGCCCGCTGCCGCGCTCTTCCCACAGATCGCAAAGCTTGCGCAAAACTTCCGTGTCGTAGTACTTGCTCGAAGGCTGGTTGACGCGCATGGTATGGAAATGCGCAACGTTGGGGAAAAGGTCGGGCCGGTCGCAGTAGCGGCCGATGACCCCCCCGCCGTATCCGAGGACCCCGACGATACCGCCGTGTTTCCAGTGGCCTTCCTTGTCTCTGAAGGACATCTCCATCAGGCCAAGCCAATCCTCGCACATGCGGTTGCCTTTGGCCGCCATTCTCTTTACATCACTTACGAAGCTCGGCCATGGGCCTTTATCGAGTTCGTCAAGCATTGGGGTTGCATGTTTCAGTGCCATTCGTTTACCTCCGTTAGTGTTTCCCTTTAACTTTCACTCGTACATGATTTGCCACGGAATCGGTCCGTTACCTCTTTTCACCTCCCTTTCACAATGTGTATTGTACTTCTCTGGAATATCTCAAGTGCCGGTCTTCGTGCAAATACCCAGTGGGAGTAACTCATCGGCAGGTTGGGGAAGGAGGGGTTAGTTCATTCCCTTTTCTCATAGTCGTGCTGCCGCTCGACCAGTACTTGAGTTTCCCTTCGCTGACCAGTTCGTTTACGAACTTTTTTGCCTGCATCATCTTGATTTCGGGAACGGCCTTGCAAAGGTCGTTGAAATAATGTTTGCTCTTCTTCTGCTGCTTTACCCAGTCCAGAATCCTCTCTTTGATGTCGTCGCTCATTCGTTTTTCTCCTGTGGCGTTAGCTTAGCATTGAATATGCAGGGGGGATAACATTGTCAACCCCGCTTAAGGTCGAAACTTGCCCGAGCCTGGAGGCCCGCAAGCATTAATACTTCGCGCCTGTTAACTCCGTAGTAATTCTTTGTCAATGACAAAATCTCGATATTTCAACACTATCAAAGCATTGGGCGAAAAAGGGCCGGCGGTCACAGGTATTTGAGCGGCTAAGAGCTTTCCAACGGAGAGTCTATGAGTTAAAATGCCTCGTTTTCCACCCTATTCGAGGCAGGAAAAAGGCATCCGGACTGCACCCTCAGCGGAGAACCCCGGGATTTTAAAGGTTTTCCGCCTCTTTTTACTCGAATTTTGCCTATATACTCCATAGAAAGAGAAAACACAATGGCAAATACCCGCAATGACACAAACCCCAAACTTAATCTCTATATCAAGTTTTTGAAGGAACGACTTGCCTTCGAACCCCACTCTGCAACTCTGCACTACAATCTGGGACTGGCCTACACTCACAAGGGTCTCATTGCTGAGGCCGTTTCCGAATTCAAGCAGGCCCTCGAGTGCGATCCGAATCTGGCCCAGGCTTACGTGAACCTGGGCGGCCTGTACGCTGAGGTCGATCCGGCAAAAAGCATCGAGGCCAACATGAAAGCCCTTGAAATATATCCGGACCTGGGCCCCGCGCACAGCAATCTCGCCTTTGGCTACCTTCGAGGCGGCGAGCCGGACAAAGCCATCGCGCACGGAAAAAGAGCGCTCGAACTCATGCCCGGCTCCCAAAAGGCCTACCAACTGCTTGCCGCAGCATATCTTGAGGCAGGGCAGGCGGAAGCCTCTGCCGAACTTTCGAAGAAAATGATCGAAGCCGACAGCTCGTTTGCTTCGGCCCACTTCAACCTGGCGGCCGCCCTTCGGGCATTGGGCAAAGACCGGGAGGCCGACGAACAGGTTCGGAAAGCCCAACAACTGGGTTATGAAACCACATAAGTTTTATACGGCTTATACTGTCCCAGCTTACTGTCCAATTTGTGAGGTAACGATGCAAATAGCCAAAGACAGCTTTGTTGTAATAGAATACAGTCTGCGTCTCGATGACGGTTCGTTGGTGAAAGGCGAAAATACGCCGGCGTCGATGAATTTCATTGTAGGTTACGGCCAAATTCTCGCGGCCCTGGAAAAAGGACTCATCGGTCTTGAGCAGGGGGCGCAAAAAGAACTGATGATCGCTGCCCATGACGCCTTTGGAGAACGTGACGAAAGCCTCGTGCGGACCATGGCTCTTTGCGAATTTCCCCCGGGCCGCGATCTGGAGCCCGGCAGGTGGGCGATAGCCAAAAACAAAGCGACCGGGGCACAGTACAGCTATCTTATCAAGGAAAAAACCGATTCAACCATTACGCTCGACTACAATCATCCCCTGGCGGGAAAAGGGCTCTATTACCGCGTAAATGTTGTCCTGGTAAGGCCGGCGCTAGCCGAAGAGCTGGAATTTTTGCGCCCATGCGAACACGGGTAGGGGCCCCTTTGAGAAGATTAACCTCTTACACACAGGATGTAACTTCGATGCTACTTTGCCGCAGCTTTAGCATCCGCAGTCGCAGAAGTCAGTCTCTTCTCATTTGCGGGATTGGTTTCCCAGCCGCCTCCCAAAGCTTTGTAGAGGGCGATTAGATCGGTGGTGATGTTGCAGTTGCTCTGCACCAGCGCGTTTTCGGCGGCGAAGAGCGAGCGCTCGGCGACGAGCACGTTAAGGAATTCGAGCAGCCCCTCCTTGTAGAGTTTCAACGACAGGTCAACGGCGATAGTGTTAGCGGCAACGGAGTCTTTGAGAGACTTGTAGTGCTCCTGTTCCTTGGTAAATGCAATCAGCGCATTTTCCACATCCTGGAATGCGCCTAACACGGTTTTGCGATAGGTGATGAAGGCTTGATCGGTCAACGCTTCCTGCACTCGGATATTCGATACGATCGCGCCGCCCTGGAAAATAGGCCAGGTCACTGACGGGCCGAAGGAATACGTTCGACTTGCAGCAACCCACCAGGCATTCAGTAGATTGCTCTGCCAGCTCACCGTGCCGGTCAGCGAAAACTTGGGGAACAGGTCCGCTGTGGCGACCCCGATCTGCGCCTTGGCGGCGTGCAGTTGCGCCTCGGCTTGGCGGATGTCGGGACGGCGGCGCAACAGGTCAGAGGGCAGGCCGGCGGGAACCTGCGGCGGTACGCCGGGGATGTTGTCCGTCGGCGTCAACTGCTCGATCAGGTCGGCCGGAGGCCTGGCCAGCAGCACGCTCAACGCGTAGATCGACTGTCGCGCGGAGGTCTCGAACACGGGAATCGTCGCTTCGGTCGTTGCGACATTTGCATCGGCGTTGGCGATGTCCAGGTCGCAGTCAAACCCCACTTTCGCTTTCTGGCGTGTGATTAGCGCCGTGTCTCGCATAGATTTCAGATTTTTTTGCGCGACTACTATTTGCTGTTGATAACCGCGGAGTTGAACATAGTTGAGCGCTACTTCGGCGGCGAGGGTGACCTGCGCGAGGCTGACGCCTTCGGTCGAAGCCTGGACATTGGCGTCGGCCGATTCCACATTGCGCCGCTGCCCGCCGAACACGTCGATCTCCCACGCTGCATCGAAGCCCGCCTGATAGAGATTCTGGGCATGTCCAGCCTTACCTTGTGGGGTTATGGTGGTTTCGTATTGAGATTCGGCGGAGCCGGTGAGCGACGGCCACAAAGCTGCAACGGCGATGCCGCGTAAGGCGCGAGCCTGTCGCAGGGCAGCCACCGCAAGCTGCAGGCTGAGGTTCGTTTGCATGGCATCTTCGACCAGTTGAGTCAACACTGGATCACCGAACTGTTTCCACCATTGTTTCAGTTCAGCCGGCTGTGCCGTCGGCGCTGAAGGATGCTCCGCCCCCGTTTCCGTCACGCCGGCCCAACCGGAGGGCGCATGAGGATGCTGCGGGTGAAAATCAGGACCCACTATGCAGCCGCTTGTCACCAATACAATCCATCCGGAAACCGCGAACAGGATCGGGAGGGAATGCAGGCGCCGCATTGTTTTCGCCACGGTTGCCCTACTCATAGCGAAGCGCCTCGATGGGATCGAGCCGGGAGGCTTTATAGGCCGGGTAAAAGCCAAAGGCGATTCCGACACTGGCCGAAACGAGCACTGCCGCGGCGATCGCCCCCACCGAAACCGCCGTCGGCCAGCGCAACACCAAAGACACCACGTATGAACTGCCGCGCCCTATGAGGATGCCCATCGTGCCGCCGAGCAGGCACAGTATGACGGCCTCGGTCAAAAAATGGCGCAAAATGTCACCCGGCTCCGCACCGACCGCCATACGCAACCCGATCTCGCGGGTTCGTTCGGTCACCGAGACGAGCATAATGTTCATGATGCCGATGCCGCCAACCACCAGCGAGATCATGGCCACACACAGGAGCAGTTTGGTCATCATCTCTGCGGTCGCACTCATTGTCTTTGTAATCTCGGTCATGTCGCGAACGCTGAAATCATCGGGATCGGAACTGCGAAGACGGTGCCGCTGCCGCAGTAACGAGCTGATTTGTTGGATTGCAGGGGAAACCTGATCGGCGGAAGGCGCGGCGGTCAGGATTTGATCGATGTTCGGGAATCGCATCTGTTTTGTCGTGTCGGTCTGTTCCGTGGTGGTTGGAACATAATAAAGATTTTGCTGCGTTTCCGGGTAGATCATGTTAAGCGTATTGACTTCGGAGGTGCCCGCGTTGCTGATGGAGCTCTGGTTGCCGCCGGAAAGCGCGGAAGCGACCACGCGATATTTGACGGTGGTCCACGGGGCCAGAAGAATATCGTCCTGGTCCATGCCCATCAGATTTGCGCCCTTTTTGCTCAACACGCCGATGACCTTGAAATCCACATTCCTGATGCGTACGTGCTTGCCGATGGGCGACTGGCCGGCAAAAACCTCTCTTACGATAGTCTGGCCGACCAGGCATACTTTGCTCGAGTTCCGGACTTCATGCTCGGTAAAGGCTTCCCCTTCGGTCATTTCGGTCCAATCGCGTATATCGAGAAACGAGGGGGTGGTGCCGTAGACGTAAGTCGGTACCCAGTTCCGATTACCGTACACCACCTGGGCTCTGGCGCGCACGATCGGCGCCGCCCAAATCACGGACGAGCATTCTTTCAGGATCGCATCCTTATCCTGTGGCGTTAATGTCATCATGGTCCCGGCGCCGCTGTTGACACCGGCGGTGGTGATGGCCCCCGGGAGGATCACCAGGGTGTTGGCGCCCATACTGGCCATGGTGCGCTGGATGGCCACCTTGGCCCCATTGCCGATCTCCACCATCGTGATCACCGCCGCCACGCCGATGACGATTCCCAGAGTCGTCAGCGCAGCGCGCATGATGTTGTTGCGCAGCGCATGAAAGGCCATCTTCAACGTGCGGAAAAACATTCTCACGGGGCCTCTCCAAGTCTGGACGGCCCGGCGCCACCCTCGATCATGCCGTCCCTGATGCGGATGATGCGCTGCGCATGTTGAGCGACGCCGGGATCATGGGTTACCATGATCAGCGTGATGCGGTCCGTGTGGTTGAGCTGCTGAAACAGGTCGAGAATTTCCTCGCTTGTGCGCGAGTCGAGATTGCCGGTCGGCTCGTCGGCGAAGAGCACTTGCGGATGGCCGATCAGAGAACGGGCGATCGCCACACGCTGCTGTTCACCTCCCGAGAGTTGCGAGGGCCTGTGATGAAGGCGGCCCGATAAGCCGACTTTTTCGATCAATTCAGCGGCGCGCCTTTCCATTTCGCGTTCGGTGAGGTTATCCCTGCAGTACATGAGCGGCATCACGACGTTTTCAAAAGCCGTCATGCGCGGCAGCAGGTTGAAACTCTGAAACACAAAACCGATCATGCGGTTACGCAGCCTGGCGCGTTCTTTTGCCGTCAGCTTGGAGATTTCACGGCCGTCGAGCCAGTATTCACCAGAGGTCGGATGATCGAGGCAACCCATAATGTTCATAAGGGTGCTCTTACCGGAACCGCTGGCCCCCATCAGCGCCACGAACTCAGAGCGGGCGACCTGCTGGGAGACCCCTCTGAGCACCGGTAGATCCAGCTCACCCAGGCGGTAAGTCTTGTAGATGTCGCGGAGCTCGATAAATTCCATATCAGGCACACCCCCCTGGCCGAGTTCAGCGTCCACCGCCGGAAGGGGCTTGATTTGGCCTTTGAAAGCCACCCCTTTGCGGTATGAGTGGACTGGTGCTCTCGCTTTGATTGCCGTCGAGTTCCCGTTTGCCTTCCTCGGTGATCACTGGCAGACCCTCGGTCAGTTCATCGCCGCTGACCTCCGTCCATATGCCGTCCGTCAACCCAACGTGCACATTGATAGGCCGAACGGTATCGTCCCGGGCGACCCAGACAGTTCCGTGGGATGCAGACGCACCGCTCGCGGCAACGTCCCCCTCGCCGCGCCCGGACGCACCGGCCGCAGTACGGGGCGCTCCGCCTGATTGAGAGGCTGTCCGGTTGAAC
>JBELAB010000221.1:0-5668 GCA_049509275.1 Syntrophobacteraceae bacterium
ATTTCGTCCAGTTCTGGACCCCGGCCTGCGCCGGGGCGACATGCATCAGGATGTCCTTCTACAGGCGCTGGTTATGTAGCGTATCTTTGACTCAGGACTAGCGTGGTTCCACCATGCGCCCGAATGCCCGTGCGATTATCTCAAATTGTTGTGGTATAAGGGTGCGCAGGTCCATAATGAATTGATCGGATTCGATTCTCCCTATGATGGGAGGATCGTTTTGGCGAAGGAATTCCTCGATTTGATTCGGGCTGAAATCGCCGGACTGGACTGCCACAACAAAAGTTGGCAAGTCCTGGGCAGGAAGACAACCGCCGCCCACCTGTGAAAAGCCCCGACGGACTTCGACCCGGAGCGCTGCTTTGCCGTCCGCCCCTTGAATGGCTGAGGCAAGCTGATCGGCACGACCGTTCAATTCTTCTGGAGAAAGAGCTATCATCGCGAGCGTTGGAATTTTCTCCAGGGCCTGCCGTTGGTCTCTGTACAGCCTCAAAGTCGCATCGAGGGCGGCCAGCGTCATTTTGTCAACCCGCAGGGCGCGAGTGATTGGATTTTTCCTGCACCTTTCGATCAGGTCCTTCCTGCCGACTATGATGCCCGCCTGAGGACCTCCGAGCAACTTGTCGCCACTGAAGGTGACGAGATCGGCGCCTGCCCGGACGGTCTCCTGCACCGTTATTTCGCCGTGTAGCCCAAACGGGGTCAGATTGATGAAGCATCCGCTTCCGAGGTCTTCCACGACCGGCAGCTCGCGCTCGCGTCCCAGGGTTGCCAGTTCATTTAGCGGCACCTCTTTGGTAAAGCCCACGATCCTGTAATTGCTGGTATGCACCTTCATGAGCAGGGCGGTCTGGCCGGTAATGGCAGACTCATAATCTTTGAGGTGCGTGCGGTTAGTCGTGCCCACCTCTCTCAGTATTGCGCCGCTTGAGTTCATTACGTCCGGAATCCGGAAAGATCCCCCGATTTCGACCAACTGCCCTCTGGAGACCACAACCTCACGGCCCCTGGCAAGCGTGTTGAGAATCAGCAAGACCGCTCCCGCGTTGTTATTTACGACCAGGGCGGCTTGAGCGCCGGTCAGTTCACGAAGGATCGCCTCGGCGTGAACGTGTCTGGATCCCCGTTCGCCCGACTGGAGATCGTATTCGAGGTTGCTGTAGCCACGGCAAACTGTCTGAAGTCTCGCGAGGGCTTCTTCCGCAAGAAGGGAGCGGCCGAAGTTGGTGTGAATCACTATTCCGGTTGCGTTTACAACCGGGCGCAGGGTAAAAGCCGCGAGTCGATCCGCACGCTCGGCTATCGAGCGGGCAAGCTCAGAGGTATCTATTGCTGATGCAGACCCGGGGGATTGCAATATCAGTTTTCTGGTCTCATCGAGTTCCTCGCGTATTGCATCCAGGACCAGCTTGCGTGGATGGCGGGAGAGCGCATCCCGGACAGCTTCCATTTGAAGGACGGCATCTACGCCCGGTATTTGCCTTAGGTATTCTTTTGCCTGGTTTTCGTCCATTATTTGCCTCGAAAGTTTTGGTGTCGCATGGATGTTTGCGGATGGATACCAATTCGTGCAACATTACGCAAGCAGGGAGTTGATCGCGCGCATGGCGCGCTGCTGGAGTAAAGGCAATTCGTGTTTCCGGATCAAGAGTGACTCATGTGTGGTATAATTACAGTTTGACTGGGAAGTCGCGGGCGCAGCCCCGCTCCTGAAGGTTCCGCAGGGACCCCTCGGGGTTAGCCCAATTCTTTTGTACCAGAATTTTTAAGGATTTTCGGCAAAATAATGACATTCCCCGAATCTCGAGAAGAGCATTTTGAATTACCCGGAGAGCGAATTGGCGGACCGGATTTTAAATCTGCATCCGCAGAGGTCGTTTCGTTTTTAAGGAAGTCTGAGGAGTCGGCAGTTATCAGAGGCGTCCAGCCTTCAGCCTTGGCCTATCTGGTCTCGATGGCCATGCGGCAGATTCGAAAACCTTTCGTGCTGGTCGCTCCGACTGACAGGGAAGCCGAAAGATTCACCGAGATGATTTGCCTTTTCACGGGCAGGGAGCAGGATGAAAACGGCGGGGCGCCGCTGGGGCGGCGGGTCTGGTTTTTGCCCTCACGCACCGGTCACAAGGTCCAGGCACTCGGAAAAGCAGAAGCAACGGCACGCAGGCTCGAAGCCCTCTACGCTTTGCGCGCCGCCCCCTCTCCCCTGGTGGTGGTTACCTCCGCTCTTGCTCTAATTGAGCGTGTTATCCCTCCGGAGGTTCTCGTTGCCAATATGGATCATAAGCTTGCCGGACAAAGCGCCGACCCGGAGGGTTTCATGCGGAGGCTCATCGAGCGCGGGTTCTTCCGGGTATCGCTCGTTGAGGACTACGGCGATTTGAGCCGCCGGGGCGGCGTGCTCGACGTATATGCCCCTCTGTACCGCTGGCCGTTGCGATTCGAGTTTTTCGGGGACCAACTCGAGTCCATCCGCCTCTTCCACCCCGTTACTCAGCGCTCGATGGGCGCGCTCGAAGACGCAGTTATCCTGCCCGCAAGCGAAATCGTCCTGGATGCGGAAGCCAGGCAGCGGGCCCGGGACGCGGTCTACGAGGACGTAAGAAAGGAGCTGCTCTCGCCCGCCGCCGGGAACATCTGGCTCGACAGGATTGCGGAAGGATACCATTTGGGCGCTTTTGAGTCCGTTTTTTCAGTTTTTTTTGAAAAGACGGCCTCCATTTGGGATTACCTTGACCGAAACGCTATCCTGATTTGGGCTGACGCGGTTCAAGTCCGCCGGGAGATGGAGGAGCAGTGGGCAAAGCTTTTGCGGGCATGGGATGAGGGAGGTTCGGAAAGCGAATGGAGAAGGCGTCCGAACGAACTCTACGACGAACCGGAAAAATCCTTTGAAGCCGCTTGCCGCTTCCAACAGCTTCTTGCCAACTCGCTTTCGGGACCCCGGGGCGCCACAACGGTATTCGACCTCGGAACGGTCCCTAACACCGAGCTTGCTGCCGCTGTAAAGGCGCACGAAAACAGGGAGCGGCTGCTCGATCCCCTTGCCGCCCGGTTCCGGAGGTGGATCGAGGAAGGCGCCTCGGTGTATCTGATCTGCTCCCACAAGGACCGCGCTGTAAGAATCGCCGAGCTTCTGGAAAACTACGGGATAGAATCGGTGGTAAGCGGCCGTGGTTTCGGTGAGGAGTCGTTCAGATCCAGTCTGGTGAAGATAATGCATGGGCCGCTTAGCAACGGGTTTTTCTGGCAGGCCGAGATGCTGGCCGTAGTAGCCGAAGAGGAAATATTCGAAAGGCGGTCGCGCCAGCGGGGGCGCAAGCCTGTTGCGGGTATTTTCCTTAATTCATTTCAGGACCTGCACCAGGGCGATTTCGTTGTTCACGTGGACCACGGGATCGGGGTCTATAAAGAGCTGGCGCATTTGAACGCAGGCGGCGCAGAAAACGATTTTCTGCTCATTGCCTACCAGGACGCCGACAAGCTCTACGTTCCCGTGGATAAACTCGAAAAAGTCCAAAAATACATGGGCCTGGAGGGCCAGGAACCCGAAGTCGACAAGCTGGGCGGCAAAAGCTGGGAAAGAGCCAAGAAGAAGGCACGGGAGTCGGCCGAGAAAATGGCCGAGGAGCTGTTGGATCTCTACGCGATTCGGCAGGTGGGGGAAGGGTATTCTTTCACGGCCCCCGACCATTATTTTCAGGAATTTGAGACCACCTTCGCCTTCGAGGAAACCCCGGACCAGGTAAAGGCAATCGAAGATGTCCTGGATGACATGATCTCGAAGCGCCCGATGGATCGCCTGATTTGCGGCGATGTCGGCTACGGAAAGACGGAAGTCGCTCTGCGTGCGGCATTCAAGGCCGTCATGGATGGAAAGCAGGTGGCGATGCTGGTCCCGACCACGGTCCTGGCCGAACAGCACCACGAGAGCTTTCACGAGCGATTCGAGGGGTTCCCGGTCAATGTTGCCTCTCTTAGCCGATTCAAGTCGGCCGCCCAGCAAAAGGAAATCCTCGACGGACTTAAGAAAGGCTCGATCGATATTGTGATCGGCACCCACCGTCTTCTGCAACAGGACGTTGTTTTCAAGGACCTCGGGCTGTTGATAATCGACGAGGAGCATAGATTTGGGGTCCGGCATAAGGAAAGGTTGAAAAAGCTGCGAACATCGGTGGACGTCCTGACGCTTACCGCTACCCCAATTCCGAGAACGCTGCATATGGCTCTTGCCGGAATTCGGGACCTCAGCACTATTGAAACGCCTCCTCAGGATCGGCGCGCTATTGAAACTTACGTGACAAATTACGACGAGTTCGCTATCCGGGAGGCGATCCATCGGGAGATCAACCGCTGCGGTCAGGTCTTCTTTGTGCACAATCATGTCCACACTATTCAGCAGATGGCGGCCAGGCTCGCGGTTCTGGTCCCGGGGACGCGGATTTCCGTGGCCCACGGGCAGATGAGGGAGCGGGACCTGGAAAGGGTCATGCTTGATTTCATTCACAAAAAAATAGACGTCCTGGTGTGTACCACGATCATAGAATCGGGTCTCGACATTCCGGCTGCAAACACCATCATAATCAACCGGGCCGACAAGTTCGGCCTTGCCCAGATCTACCAGCTCAGGGGACGGGTGGGCCGATCGAGCGAGCAGGCCTACGCCTATCTCATCATTCCAGGCGAAACCTTGATTAGCAGGGATGCTCAGAAGAGACTGCGCGCGCTTCTCGACTTCAGTGAACTAGGCGCCGGCTTCAAGATCGCGCTGAATGACCTTCAAATTCGCGGGGGTGGCGCCATTCTGGGCTCATCGCAGTCGGGGCATATCGCCGCGATCGGCTACGAGCTTTACCTGGAACTGCTCGAAAAAGCGATAAAGAGCATGAAGAGTGACCAATCACAGGCCGAGGCAATCGAAACGGAGATAAATCTCCCGGTTTCCGCCTTCCTGCCCGAAGACTACATTTGCGATACGGACCAGAGGCTTATCGCCTACAAACGACTCGCTACGCTGGCCGATGAGCAGTCTATAGAAGACCTCGCCGGTGAATGGCGAGACCGTTACGGTCCATTGCCGGAAACGGTGAAAAGCCTCATTTTGATGGCGATGATGCGGCTTCTTCTCAAGCGGCTCAAAGTTGTTCGCCTGGATGGAAACGAAGAGAACTTCATTTTATCCTTCGCGCAAGGTGTGGATATTTGGCCGGCAATCTCTTTTTTCGAGGAAAAAAAGTTAAACTTCGCCCCGGAATCGGAACGAAAATTAAAAGTGGAAATTTGGGGACGCAATTTTCCACAAAGAATCCTCAGGCTTAAAAGAATCTTGCAAGAACTTTACAAAGGTGCTATAGGTAGCGAATCTCACTAACAAAAAAAATTAGCCTCGGCGTCCTTCCGTGCTGCTCTCTTCGGGCAGGCCGTCCCCTGACCGTGAGAAATGTCGAAGGAGCCTCTGGGTGTATACAGGGAGCAAGTCGGGAGGTAATATGAGTCTTAAAGGAGTTTCAACTCTTACGCTTTGCATGATTCTCGCCGGCGTTCTTTCATGTGCAACGGCGCGAGCCGAGACGGTGGACCGCATCGTAGCCAACGTCAACGGTGAAATAATTCTTTACAGCGAACTGCAGAAGCAGATTAAAGTTATGGAAAAAAGCATGCCTACGCTGGA
>JBELAB010000222.1:0-5571 GCA_049509275.1 Syntrophobacteraceae bacterium
AGGTTCGGTCACATTATAGAGGAACCGGACTATGGGGTTATAGGGGTCGGGATTTACCCACGACAGGATCGCGCGGGCGATCACAATGTACATGTAAGTATTGAGGGCTATATGAAGAATGTCTGCCAACGCCCTCAGAAAAAAGGCAATAATGAACATGTCTGGCTCCAGACCGAGAGATTGTGAATCAACTATCGGCAAAGCAATTAAAACTACTTTTTTTCACGTGGCCTGTCAACCCGGCACTCAGGTGTCTATCAGCTTTTTGGATAGATTTTTAGCTTGCGGCTGCACTTATAGCCTCTCATGCTGGACCCGAAGCGCCAGGTTTGCTTTGAAGCAACTTGAGGTTGACATTGGCCCCAAAAACAGGGATGAAGGGGCGATCTGAAGATTTCCATTTCCCCGGGGGCCGGGCGTATGAGTAAATTCCAGTTAAGTGAGTGGGTTCTGCTGACTTCTCAAAAAGGGAAGAAATGGCTCGTTCAGGTTGAGGATGTGCCGTTTTCGTCCCATCTTGGCGCCATTCATCTGGGGGACATCGCGGGCAGGGAGGAAGGCGACTGGCTGGTTACCAGCAAAGGAGCAAAGCTGATGCTCTTCAGACCTGCCCTGCAGGACTACATCTTCAACATGAAAAGGCGCACCCAGATCATTTACCCTAAAGACCTCAGCGCGATGATTTTCTACAGTGATATCTATCCGGGGTGCGTTATCCTGGAGACCGGGATCGGCTCGGGCGCGCTTGCCCTTGCTCTGCTGCGGGCTATGTGCGGCCGGGGAAAACTTATTTCTGTCGAGAAGAGGGCTGAATTCGCCGTGGACGCCCGCGAAAATATCAGGTGTTTTTTTGGCGCGGTGCCTGAAAACCACGAGATCATCGTTGCCGATATAGAAGGGGTCTGCCTTTCGTGCGAGGTGGACCGAATTTTCCTGGACCTTCCCGAACCATGGCGCGCTGTGAGCAACATGTCCGGAATACTCCGAATGGGAGGGCTGCTGGTTAGCCTTAGTCCCAATGTGGGCCAGGTTCAGCTTACACACCGGCAGCTTCAGGCAAATGGATTTGGGGACATAGTCCATTTCGAACTTCTGAGGCGGGATTGGAAGTTTGACCAGCTTCGCGCCCGCCCCTTCGACAGGATGGTGGCCCACACCGCGTTTATCACGGTTGCAAAAAGGGTTTCGGCCCTGCGGGGAGAACCGCTGGAGAGCGGACCTGGAAACGAGGAATTTATCCAAACCGGGAAAGCCTCCGAAGGAGGCGAACTCAGTTAGCGCAGATGCTGAGACAAGGTGGAATTGCATGGCATCACCGATGAAAGGAGAAACAATCGACATCTCGATAGTTATCCCGGTCAGAAACGAAGCGGAGAATATCCTGCCTCTGGCCAGGGAATTAGAATCCATAATGGAGCGGGAATTTACAGAGTGGGAGTGTATATGGGTCGATGACGGATCGAGCGACGGGAGCCTGGCTCTGCTTGGTGAACTTGCGCGCGCAGATCATCGCCACAGGTATATCTCCTTCGAACGAAACGCAGGACAATCGGCCGCTTTCTGGGCCGGGTTCACTGAAGCCAGGGCTGCAATAATCGCTACAATCGACGGCGACGGCCAGAATGATCCTGCGGACATCCCTGTCCTCTTTCGAACAGTCGAATCGGGCGCCGCCGATATGGCCAACGGCTATCGCGTCCGCAGGCAGGATAACCTCAAAAGGAAAATCTCCTCCATTCTCGGCAACGGATTCAGAACCTGGCTGACCGGCAAAACCGTGAGAGACGCAGGGTGCTCAACCAGGGTCTTCCGGAGAGAATGCGTTGAGTCGATCCCCCGCTTTGCCGGAATGCACCGGTTTTTGCCCACACTGGCAGCTCTGCAAGGTTTTAAACTGACCGAGGCGCCCGTAAATCACCGGCCCAGGCTCCAAGGGCGTTCCAAGTACGCCATAGGCAACCGGTTGTGGGTCTCAGTGCTGGATATTTTAGGGATATTCTGGCTGAAAAAGAGGGCCATCCACTACAGGATCAAAACGAAATCGGATTTCGATAGTGACCGGCAGCTTTAATGGTTTTGGTATTTCACCACTCGGTTTAAAGGGCCGATTTCACATCCATGACTCGCCAGATTAGACTCGAAATGAAGCCAGGGCAGGCTGTCCTGTTGTCCTTACCCGCTATTGCAGCCTGCATCATAAGTTATGAGTTTTTCGATCAGCCGGTTGCGAGGTTTTGTTCGACTATTGATGGCGCAATCGCGTACATCTCTGAGCTGATAACCCGGTTGGGAATATCTACGCCCTACCTGGTGGCCGCACTCGCCGGATTTATCTGGCTACGATTCGTCAAAAAGAACAAAATCCTGGCAAACGCTGCCGTTTTCCTGTTCCTTGCCATCGCCTTGGCAGGGATCGCAAACGATCTGATTAAGATTCTGGTCGGAAGAAGCAGACCCGGGCTGTTGCTTTCCCATGGCGTATACTGTTTCAAGCCCTTTACGAATCAATATTATTATGCCTCATTTCCATCGGGCCACGCCAATACTATAGCCGCCCTGTGTTACGGATTGGGCGTGGTAACGGGCCGCTTCAAGTATATCTGGCTGAGTATAGCTTTGGCGGTAATGGCCAGCCGTGTTATAGTAGGAGCTCATTTCCCGAGCGACGTATTGTTCGGGGCTTACCTTGGAGTAGTTGTCACTAAACTCATAGCTGCGGGCTTTGAGAAAAAAGGACTTGTGATAACGAGACCACCCGAAAAAACGCCGCAGCAGCAGGTGGATAAAACCAATGCCGTTTAAAAACATTGGGGATATCGATCTCTACTATGAAATTCATGGCGAGGGGTTTCCCCTCCTTTTCATAAGTGGGCTCTCCGGAAGCACCTACTCGTGGGAAGGACAAATCCCTTTTTTCGAGAAACATTACAAATGCATAGTTTTCGACAACAGGGGGGCGGGGCTGTCCTGGAAGCCCCAGGGGCCATATACCATGCCGAATATGGCCGAGGACGCGCTTCGTCTGCTTGACCGCCTCCGGATAGAAAAGACCTTCGTATTCTCCCTTTCAATGGGTGGAATGATTGCTCTTGAGATGGCAGGGATTGCGTCCGGAAGGCTAGGGGCCATGCTTTTGGGATGCACCCACGCTGGTGGCAAACGCCGTATTTCGCCCTCGTCCGAAGCGGTTTCGCTGCTGATGGACAATGCGGGGCTCAGCCCCGAGGAAATCCTCTGGAAACAAACGCCCCTGTTTTTCAGCGAGAGATTTCGGACCGAAAACTCCAAAGTGATAGAAGAACACTACCGCGTGCAGCTTCTGGCGCCTCTTCAGCCGGGGGAAGCATTTCAGGCTCAACTAGCGGCAATTTACCTGTTTGACTGCACGGACGCACTGGCAAAAATCGGCAACCCAACGCTCGTCGTAACCGGCACGGAGGATGTTCTGATTCCGCCGGCAAATTCAATTTATCTTGCCGAGCACCTTCCAAATGCTGAGTTGATCCAAATACCAGGGGCGGGGCATGCTTTGCATGTCGAATGCCGAGATATGCTCAACCGGACTTGCCACCGTTTTTATCAGAAACACCTTGGGGAAACTCAAACTCCTTGAGAAAGTTGAGCTTGAGAAAAGCTTCTATTTTTGTTGAAAGATCCCGCTCGGACCCCCAATAGAAATGATCCACGCGGGAAAATACTTCCAGCATGGCATCCGGTTGGTTGGAGAGCCAATTTTTCAGAGACTCGACGGAGCAGAACTCATCTTGATTTCCGAGGGTGATGAGTGTGGGCGCATCAGGCAGTCTGAGTCCCTCAAAAGAAATAAAATCCAACGGAGGCGATATAAGTATGAGCGAATCCGGACCAAGGCCCATTCGGATTGCTTCCATTGTGGCCCATGCTCCATAGGAGTAGGCGGCAAAATCAATTGGTCCGGGGGATCGAGCGCGGAGGAATTCTGAGACTGCGATCAGGTCTGAAGCATCTTTTTGTCCCTGTGCCGGATACCCGCCGCTTGCGCCCGCTGCCCTGAAATTGAATCGCAGAGTTCCCCACCCGAGGCCGGCGAACGTCTGCCGCGCGGCTTGGACCACATTATTATGCATGTTGCCTCCGTAAAGCGGATGGGGATGGCAAAGGATTGTATTTCGGCCGATCCGGCCCTGCTCGAAAAGACCTTCGATACTTATTCTGCCGTTCTCAACTGGTATCTCGACCGGATCTTCAGCCATAATCAACTCCTTTTCGACCGCAATTTGATTGATTATATCTGAAAAGGATGTTGAATGTCCCGCTTCAAATCGGCTCTCGTGCTTAGCGGAGGTTCCGCACGAGCACTGTCCCACCTGGGGGTGATCCAGGAAATCGAGCGCAGGAACCTGAAGTTCGACTTGATAGTCGGCACGAGCATGGGGGCCGTAATAGGCGGCATGTACGCCTGCTTTGGCGACTCGGCAAGGGTTATAGAGAGGCTGAAAAACCTTTTTGAGAGCGAACTTTTCCTCAAGACCTCCTCCATCGCGGTCGATGAGGATTCCGTTTTTACCGGTTCCTACGGTCTTATTCAACGGTTTATGTGGCTGTTCAGACAGGGGGTCTTCTACACCCGCACGATGCTCAAGATGGAACTGGTGGCCTATGATCTCTATGACGGGTTGCTATCCATGCTGATTCCGGAGGTGCTCATAGAAGATCTTCCGGTCCCGTTTGCAGCAGTTGCAATGGACCTGCGGACGGGAGAAGAGATCGTGCTGACGAAAGGGTCTTTGAGACGGGCCATCGCCGCAAGTTCCTCGATTCCAGGAATCTTCCCGCCAATCCGGATAAACGAACGGATGCTGGTTGACGGGGGCTGGGCCGATAATGTCCCCGCCGTCCCTGCGATAGTCCTGGGGGCTCATTTCGTCCTTGCCGTGGATGCAACTCTCGATGTTGCGGGTATTGCGGCATACCCAAAGTCCGCAATGGGTGTAATGCTGCGTTGCGATGAAATCACGCGCATTCTACTGAACAGACACCGGAAATCAGCCGCTGACGTTTTGATAGTCCCCGAAACGGGCGACATATTCTGGGCGGACTTCAAATCCCTTGACTACTGTCTGGCCGCAGGGAGAAAAGTCTTCCAGCAAAACGCGCCGACTGTCTACAATCAGTTGCTCCTGCGCCGGTTTCGCACTCTTAAAGGGGCCATTCATCCCGGCAGGACCGGAGGGTGGAAGCATCCGTTGGTCATAGTGTGATAAGGGAGTGCCCGCCCGCTTTTTTCCTTTGACAAGACACTCCTTAGTTATGCAATAGTAATGTATCTTTTTAGACCACAGCGATGAAAGACAAATTGCAGAATGAAAGGGGATGTCCCATGGCTCAAAGGAGCGCCTTAGCCGTTTTCGTCATTGTCTTGAGTCTGTGCCTCCTTCCGCCCATGTTATCAAGAGCCGGAGTCGGCGAGGAAGCCAAAGTCGTGGCATCGACCGCCATTATAAAAGAGGTAATGGATATTCCTGAGTGTGCAATTCCCCCCAGTCTTTTGCGCGGCGCGCAGGGGATCGCGATTTTTCCCGATGTGCTCAA
>JBELAB010000223.1:0-5540 GCA_049509275.1 Syntrophobacteraceae bacterium
GGCGGACCCTCACTTCGTTTCGGGTCCCCGCTATACGCATCGCCACAGGCCATACGTGCAGTCCGCGCCCGATCTTTCGGTGAGGGCGGACCCTCACTTCGCTCAGGTCCGGACTTAACGCTCGCAACATGGTTAAACGCTTCAAGTCCGGGCACGATCTTTTGTGAGTGCCCAGTTCGCGTCCGACCTCTTATAAGGGCGCACGGCGGCGCTGTAGGTTGATGATTTATTTTTGGGGCTTCGCCAGGACAGATTCACTGTGGTGGAATTGGCGGGATGCACTATCTCGTTTGCCCGCAGCGTCCGTGGTTGGGAAAAATAAAAAAGAGAAGACCAGATGGAAGGAGGGGGGACCACCTGGCCTTCTCGGAGGAGGAAAGATGTTTTCTTTCCAATGTCAATTATAACTCGACGGTCAGGTGAAATTAAAGCCACCTGAAAAACTTTTTTTATTTTTAAATTTTTCAATATTTGATAGCGAACGGCCGGCCCGCTGAGAAAATCGCTCAGAAAACGCCGAAATAGCGCTGCCGCAATTCGTCTATCAATGCAGCGTCCGGTTTGAAAGGAATGCATGGCGGGCAGGGCAGGGGTATTCTCAGTTCGTGGAACGGGGTCTCGCTGACTTTCATGTTAAAGGCCTGCACCATCAGGGTTTCGAGGTTGACCGTATCCGCCATGTTATAGGCCAGAAGCGTTTCGAGGGCCTTTACATTGCCTGTTTTCCTGTATTCGCGCCAGAGCAGCACCGCAAAATAGCCGTCAACGCCGTTAAGTTCGGCCCTGTCAAGCCCAAGGCTCTTCTCGCAGGCCTTCAACCCGCCGCCGTAACCGAGACTGCGCAGCAGGTACCGCAGATCGATGTGGATATGCTCAACTGCTGATCCGAAGTAATTCCTTATAAACGGCAGATCGAAACAACTCCCGTTGTACGTGATAAGAATCTTGTATTTTTGCAGATCAAGGGCAAAGGCATCCAGGTTATCGCCATGTATGTAGTAGAATACCTCCCTTCCGTCATAAAGCGCTGCGGTCGTAATGTGATCGTAGGGCCCGCCAAGTCCGGTAGTCTCTATATCGATGAAGGCGGCGCATTGCCGAAAGTCCGCAAAAAGCCTCCAGAGATGCTGCGGCGCCAGTGCGCCTGCAAAATACGCCGGATCGGGAGCGCATAGCCTTTCGCGGCATACTTCGAGACGGCTGCGCAGGGCCTCGTATTTTCTTTGGCCGAAAGGCGTCAGCATCCAACCATGTTCGTCGTGGAAAAAGTCCCAGGAATGAATTCCCTTTTGCCAGAGAGAGCGTTCCGTTTTAAGACCGATCCCCGGCAAATGGGCAAAAGTATGTCGCAGCATCGCTATTGGGAAACTCCACAGATGTTCACCAGAGACGGATGGACAAAAAACTCTCACCACAGAGGCACACAGAGCGCAGAGAAAGCCAAAATTGAACAAGATGAACAGGAAAGTAAAAGTGTTTCACGTTATTCTCAGGACCTGGAAACAACCAGTAATTAAGGGATTGAGAATTGAGGGACTCAGGAATTAATTCCTAAATTTCTGAACTCCCTAATCCATGGCGGTTTCTGTTCATCCTGTAATCCCATCTGACAAAGCCTTTCTCTGTGCCCTCTGCGCCTCTGTGGTGAACGTCAGGTCTCAGTCGCTGCGCCTTCCGAATATCCGGAGCAAAAGCAGGAACAGGTTTATAAAAT
Organism: Syntrophobacteraceae bacterium; assembly: GCA_049509275.1. Lineage (GTDB taxonomy): Bacteria > Desulfobacterota > Syntrophobacteria > Syntrophobacterales > Syntrophobacteraceae > SbD1. The sequence goes on from JBELAB010000223.1 coordinate 1,715, forward strand.
CGAGGTAAAGCCGCAGAGCGCCGATGACCGCTCCTTTTCGCTCATCCTCCGATCCTGCAAATCCGGCATAGGCCATTTCCTTTATTTTTTGGGCGTCGTAGGCGGTCAGCCCGACAAAAATGGCTATGCCCGCATAGGTTATGAGCCAGTAGACAGCGGGGCTGCGGAACAGGAAATTAACGAAGGAGGCAATTATTATCCCGAAAAGACCCATCATGAGGAAGCTGCCCATGGAAGTCAGGTCGCGTTTGGTTGTGTATCCATAAAAGCTCGTAACGGCGAAAGTTCCGGCGGTTACAAAGAAGGTGCTTGCAATGGATGCTTTTGTGTAGATGAGGAAAATGGTCGATAATGTCAGGCCGTTTAGAAACGAATAGGCGAAAAACATGAACAGGGCGGTTGAGGACTGAAACCTGCCGATTGCGGCGCTTAGCGCGATCACCAGGCCGAGTTCGCCGACGATCAGCAGCAGCATTATCATTGGATTTCCAAGCAGAGAGAAAATAAGCCCGCTGTTGACGGCATAGAGAGCCACAATTGCTGTGACCGCCAATCCCAGGGCCATCCAGTTGTACACGCGGCGAATAAAATCGGTTTGGACGGTTGTTGCGCGTTCCCCCTGAAAAACTGTGCTTCTTGGCATTGCCTTCCCCTTTCGGAATGATTTTATGAATTTTCTATGATTTCATATTTTAAATTATAACTTATTGTTTGTGTCCTGATTTTGCAAATACTTTAAAAAGACGCGTCCAAACCCCCGGAGTAAACGATGAAAGATCTGTCACAATACCGATGCGAGTTCCCCATCACCAATAATTTTTGCTTTCTCAATAATGCCGCCACCTCCGCGACTCCGCTGCGGGTGGCAAAAGCCGTGAACGACTTGATGCTCCAGTTCGGCAATCAAGGCTTCCTCCGTTATCCGGAATGGATGAAAACGGTGGACAGGACCCGCTCGCTTTTTGCGCGGCTTATAAACGCGGACCCTTTAGAGGTCTGCTTCACCGCAAACACATCGGAAGCTCTGAGCATTGTGGCCGGAGGAATTTCGTGGAAACGCGGCGATAAGATCATTGTGCCCGTACCCGATTTCCCGTCGAATGTGTATCCCTGGGTGAACCTGGAGCGCACTGGGGTCGAAATTTGTTTTGTTCGAAAAAACCAGGGTCGTTTCGGCCTCTCGGACATCACGGCCGCGCTTCGCCCCGGAACGAGACTTATCGCTGTGAGTTCGACTGATTTTACCACCGGGTTCCGATGCGACCTGGAAAAATTGGGCGATTTTTGCCGGCAGAATGCTATCCTGCTCTGTGTAGATGGGATACAGAGTCTCGGGGCCATACCTTTCGACGTGAAAAGCTGCGGCGTTCACTTCCTGGCCTGCGGCGGTCACAAATGGCTCCTGAGCACAATGGGAATCGGAGCGCTCTACATCGCCAGGGAGGTAAACGATCTCCTTCACCCGATCCGGGTCGGGTGGCGAAGTGTCGAAAATGAGGAGGATTTCTATAACCTGGAACTGAAATTGAAAGCCGATGCCCGCCGGTTCGAAGCCGGGACCCTCAACCTTGCAGGAATCACCGCTCTTGGAACGGCACTGGAAATGCTGCTCGAAATAGGGATCGAACGCATATTCGAGAGGATATCGGGTTTGAACGACGTATTCTCCTCGGAGCTTGGAAGAAGGAATTTCCGGGTCATCAGCTCGATGGAACCCGGGCACAGGTCGGGAATTCTGAGCTTTGTGCCCGAGGACGCGGGGAAACTTTTCCATTATCTTCTAAAAAAGAATGTGCTTGCCGCTCAAAGAGGAAACGCCGTCCGGCTCTCACCTCATTTCTATAACGATGAAAGCGACGTCGAAAGGTTTTTTGAGGCTCTGGACAGTTACGGAAGAGATTCCAATACCTGAGACCGTTCCGGACATCAAATCTGCGCCATCGAAAACGCAGGCGCACGAATTTGACCCGCCTGTGTAAGGCCCTGGCAATGTTACGGACATGAAAAGGTTGATCGCGCCCTTGTGAAGTCAATGTTCAGGAGAGCTAAGGAAACCTTGAACGTTCCGGTTCAGCGGAGGCGATACGCCGTCCGCTGGAACCGGTTGTTTGCTGACCGTTTTTTCGTCGCCCTGTCAGAAGCCCTCGAAGACGTTTATACTACGATCTGGCGAGGTCGAAACGGTCAAGGTTCATGACTTTGTTCCAGACCGCCACAAAGTCGTGCAGGAACTTTTCCTGGGAGTCCTCACATCCGTAGACTTCCGCCAGGGCCCGGAGTTGGGAGTTCGAACCGAAGATTAGGTCGACACGGGTGCCGGTCCACTTGAGTTCGCCCGTTGCGCGATCACGACCCTCGAACACGCCATCGTCTTCCGAGGTTGCCTTCCACGTCGTGCTCATGTCGAGCAGATTCACGAAGAAATCATTGGTGAGCGCCTCTGGCCGTTTGGTGAAGACGCCGTGCTGGGACCCTCCGAAGTTGGTATTCAGGACGCGCATGCCGCCCACGAGCACTGTCATTTCGGGTGCGGTCAGGGTCAGCAGTTGCGCACGATCAACCAGCAGTTCCTCTGCCGATACGGCGTATTTGGTTTTGAGGTAGTTACGGAACCCGTCCGCAGCCGGTTCGAGTACGGCGAATGACTCCACGTCGGTTTGCTCCTGAGACGCATCCGTGCGTCCCGGCCTGAAGGGAACGGCCACATCGTGACCGGCATTCTTCGCAGCCTGCTCGACGCCCGCGCAACCACCCAGGACAATCAAGTCGGCGAGTGACGCCTTCTTCCCGCCGGACTGCGCGCTGTTGAACGCGCTCTGGATGCCCTCCAATGTCTTGAGCACCTTCGCCAGCCGGGCAGGCTGGTTGACTTCCCAATCCTTCTGCGGCGCCAGACGAATGCGGGCGCCGTTGGCGCCGCCGCGCTTGTCGGAGCCACGGAAGGTGGACGCCGACGCCCAGGCGGTCGAGACCAGTTCCGAGACAGATAGTCCTGAGGCAAGGATCTTGCCCTTGATGTCTGCGATGTCCTGCGCGTCGATCAGCTCATGATCGACTGCGGGCACCGGGTCTTGCCAGATCAGCTCCTCTGCCGGGACCTCCGGGCCGAGGTAGCGCGAGCGGGGGCCCATGTCGCGGTGGGTTAGCTTGAACCAGGCCCGGGCGAAGGCATCCGCGAATTCCTCGGGATTCTGCTGGTAGCGCCGCGAGATTGGCTCGTAGATCGGGTCATAGCGAAGGGAGAGGTCGGCCGTGGTCATCATCGGCCGGTGCTTCTTCGACCGGTCGTGCGCATCAACCACCATGTCCTCTTCGGCCACGTCCTTGGCCTGCCACTGGTGCGCGCCGGCCGGGCTCTTGACCAGTTCCCACTCGTATTTGAACAGCACCTTCAGATAGCCCATGTCCCATTTGGTCGGGTTCGGCTTCCAGGCGCCCTCGATGCCGCTGCCGATCGTATCGCCGCCTTTGCCGCTGCCGAAACTGCTCTTCCAGCCGAGGCCCTGCTCTTCGATGCCGGCGCCTTCAGGCTCGGGACCCACATGCGCAGCATCGCCGGCGCCATGACATTTGCCGAACGTGTGCCCGCCCGCGACGAGTGCGACGGTCTCTTCGTCGTTCATGGCCATGCGCGCGAAGGTCTCTCGAACGTCACGGCCGGAGGCGACCGGATCCGGGTTGCCGTTCGGCCCTTCCGGGTTCACGTAGATCAGGCCCATCTGCACGGCGGCAAGCGGGTTCTCGAGATCGCGGTCACCGGAGTAGCGCTTGTCGCCGAGCCAGGTGTCCTCGCTGCCCCAGTAGATGTCCTCCTCGGGCTCCCAGA
>JBELAB010000224.1:0-5508 GCA_049509275.1 Syntrophobacteraceae bacterium
GGACCCGATGAAAGCCATAACATTTAGAATGCCGGATGAATTAGCGGACTGGCTCAGAGACAAGGCGGCTATGGAAACGATCAGGCTGAAAAAAGTAACCTCGATAAACAGTTTGGCCGTTGAAATTTTCCGTCAGGCAATGGAAGCCGACCAGAGAAAGGAAGGGTAAACATGGGTGTCACCGTCAGACAAAAAGTGAAGGGCAAAGGTAATCCCTCGTGGGTTTTTATATCTCACGGGGGCAAGCGGACCTCCAGGCAGGTCGGCGACAAAGCAGCCGCAGAAGGAGTAGCCAGTAAAATCAGGGCGAAGTTGCAGCTTGGAGAATTCAACCTCGACGAACCGAAGAAAAAGACGATCCCGCTTTTCAAAGACTTCGCCAAGGGGTTCATGGAGACCTATTCAGCCATGAATCACAAGTCTTCAACTCAACAGAGCTACCAGAGCGCACTCGATCAACACATTCTCCCTGTTCTCGGGGAAAAACCGCTTAACGAGATCACCCGCAAGGACGTTAAGGATTTCATCAACGACAAGATGATGGCTGGCCTTGGAACCGGGACTGTCAGAAATCTCAAAGCGTATTTAAGCTGTATTCTCTCTGAGGCCGTAGACGATGAGCTTATTGAAACGAACCCTGCACTCAGGACCGGCCGGCTGATAAAGAAAAAAGATGACAGTGAAGAGGAATTGAGCGAGTTGGCGCCCCTGACATGGGAAGAGAAGACTAGGCTGGAGGAAACGCTACAGAAGCACTATCCGGCTCACTACCCACTCTTTTTGACAGCACTTCGCACGGGGATGAGATTGGGGGAACTGGTTGCATTGCAGCCGGGAGACCTGGACTTTAACGGGGGCTTCATTTGGGTAAGGCGGAATCTTTCCAGAAAGAAAATCACATCAACCAAAAGCGGCAAAGACAGAAAAGTCGATATGTCGAACGGGCTTGCTGCGGTCCTTTCGAATTACCTGACGCAGCGCAAGCGGGAAGCCTTAGAAAAAGGGTGGGGCGAACCTCCCGAATGGCTCTTCTATCAGGATGGCAAGCACAAGTCTGAACAGATCGGCGGCGAAACCGTAAAGAAAATCGAGCGCGGGGGGTTGATCGACATTAACAACCTTCGAAACAGGGTTTTCTACAAGGCGCTGGAAAAGGCGAAACTCCGCAGAATCAGGATTCACGATCTTCGGCATACCTACGCCACGCTCAGAATCTCCAAGGGTGACAACATTGTCGATGTGTCAAAGCAACTCGGGCATTCTTCGGTAAAGATTACCCTCGATACATACACTCATTGGATGCCGGGGGGCAAAAAGTCCGAAGTAGATGAACTCGATTTTACCAAAGCGCCGTGTAAAACCGCACCGGTAGCCGATGAAGCGCAAGTTAAAAAGTAAATTTTTTTTGCTCTCAAATGCACCCTATATGCACCCCGCCTGTCACTACCACTAAAAAGGGGCTACAGAATCTCTGTAACCCCTTGATTTTGCTTACGCGCCCAGGGTGATTCGAACACCCGACCTACGGATTCGTAGTCCGGCACTCTATCCAGCTGAGCTATGGGCGCAAACCTGACTTCAATCTATAGCAAGAAATCGTACTGAAAGCAAGGGTGAGGGGTGGTGAGTGAGGACTGAGGGGTACGCCTCCGCGCAGGCGGCCCGGAGCGGCTCAGGGCAAGCTCTTTCCCTGCCGGGACGAAAAATGCCCTGCTTTCAGGTCAAAAAATCCCAACCGGAAGCTGCAAGTATCTCATCCGCTATTGGCGGATGGGCACTAAATACGAATCAAGATTTTCTTTCTTCTTTTGCAGATTCCCTGGAAATGAAGTCGGCGGCTGAGGCGACCCTCGCGTAAAGTCCGTTCAGCGCCGCGAGGAAAGCCGACTGAACGTCTGCGGCAGGCACTGTTGCGCCTCCGAACGAGAGTTGTCTTGTCGCGCAGGCATCGTGCACCACGGTGCAGCCAAAGCCATAGTCGAACGCGGCGCGCGTCGTTGCGTCCACGCACATGTGCGTCATCATACCGGCTATTACAAGCCGGGTGATGCCCTCTTTTTCGAGAATTTGCCGCAGGGGTGTATCACGGAAACTGTTCGGATAGTTTTTTTCGATGAGGGCTTCCGTGGAAAGAGGCGTCACGTTTTCGTGAATTTCGGCCCCCTGGGTGCCCGGCAGAAAGAAAGTGGCCCCCGGCCTCACGGATATGTGACGGACATGGATGACCGGCATTGTATTTTTCCTGAAAAAATCGAGAACTTCACGGGCGCGCAGGCCGGCCTGCACGCTGCCCGAAACTTCCATGTTTCCGCCTGGGAAATAATCGTTCTGGATATCGATCAAAAGAAGCGCCGTAACCATATTTTTTCCTCCACTATTTTTTGCGCTCACTGCTCACTGTTCACTGCCTTTAAAGTCTCCCCGACCTCAGGATGGAGACGATGAGCCATATTCCAAGAAGAGTGGCGACCGCGTAACCGCTTACTCCCAGGATTGCCGTGAGCGAAACGGTCCGGAGGCCGAGAAAGCCAAAGGTGAACTCCATGATTTTCTGGCCGGAATTTAGAATCATCGCGCCGGCCACGATCGACGCTGCGATTATGATCCCGACCGTCAGCCGGTTTACGCCTTTCTCCACCTGGGACCGCACCTCCTCGAGGCCCGTGTGTCGAAGTTCCACCTGCTGTCTGCCGGCCGCAGTCTGCCTGAGGATGTCGTTCAGATGTTTGGGGATGCTCCTTGCATACCCGCTTATCGCACGGCCCTCCCGATCGAGATTTCTCAGGATGCTCTGGGTGTTCAAGCCGCGCTGGAGGAGTTGTTTGGCAAAGGGCTTTGTCACCTCGAGGATGCTGGCGTCGCTGCCAAGTATCTTTCCGAGCGCCTCGGTCTGGATAAATGTTTTCAGAAGCAGCAGCAGATTTCTTGGAAGCCTGATGTGATATTTCAGGACAATATCCATCAGTTGGTCATAGACGTCTTTTACCGAGATGTGCTGAAGGGACCGGCCGTAGAAGGATTCGCTCACGTCCTTGAGATCGCCCCGGAACGCTTTGAGGTCCATATCCTCGTTTATCAGCCCTGCGTCCATCAGGGCATCCATAACCATGTCGTAGTCGTGTTCGGCGTATCCCAGAAAGAGGTTGGCGATCTGCCGCATCATCTCCTCGTCCAGATAGCCGGTTATGCCGAAATCCACTAGGCTCACCCGCCCGTCGTACATGACTATAGTGTTTGCGGGGTGCGGATCGGCATGGAAAAAGCCGTAGAGCATGAGTTGGCGGGAGAAGGAGCGCAACCCGATCATCGCCACCTCTTTAGGGTCGATTCCAGCCGCACGGATCTCTTCGACCTGGTCCATCTTCATGCCTTCGATGTGTTCCATAACCAGCACAGACCTGGTCGTGTAGTCCCAGTGGACCTTCGGGATATAAATCTCCTCGACCTGCTCGAAATTGCCGGCAAACTTTTCAATGCTTCCGGCCTCGATCATCATATCGAGTTCGCGGGTTATATTACGCTCGAACTCCCGGACAAGATTTGTCGCGCCGACGACCCTGCCGATTTCGAACGCTTTTTCAGCCTTGCCGGCCATAAAATACATCAGGCGAAGGTCCTCTTTTATCCGCCGGTCGATTCCGGGGCGAATGATTTTGACCGCGACCTTCTCGCCCGAATGCAGTTTTGCTATATGCACCTGGCCGACAGAGGCCGCCGCGATGGATTTTTCGTCGAATTCGGCAAAAATTTCGAGGATGGGCCGTTTGAGCTCTCGTTCGATAACCGCCTTGACCTCCTCGAAAGAAACCGGAGGCACCATGTCCTGGAGCTTTTTGAATTCAACTATGTATTCGTGAGGGAAGATGTCGGCCCGGGTGCTCATGAGCTGGCCAAGCTTTATGAAACTCGGCCCCAGTTCCTCCAGCGCCAGCCGGATGCGGCGGGCCGACGGGAACCCGCTCCGCACAAATATCTCCCCGTCCGGGACCTCCGGGCGTGGTTTCCTGACGCTCAGCACCCTTTCGAGAATGTCGCCGAACCCGTGTTTGACGAGTACCCCGGTGATTGCGCCAAACCTTCTAAGTCCTTTAAGTCCGTAGATTCCCCTGGAGATTTTCATTTAATTTACCTTGTATGATACACTTATATAACACCTTGCTCGAAAAAAATGCGCCTCACAGAATAAGAGCAGCGACCCGTGCGCGCAGCCATGCAGAACGCACAGACATTCTTCATCTTGTGAAGTGGGCTTGCCCGGCCTCCCTTAGCGACGTGCGAACGCGTAGCGCGAAGGCCGACCGCACGAGAGGTCTATCGTACGCACTGGGCGGGAGCGGGAGGCCTTGTCACTCTTCACCCCATGCTTTCCGGCTCAGTGCGATTTTCTTCTTCACCCCAGCCCAGGTACCGGTCAGCAGAAAAGATTTTTCCCATCTTTCAAGGAAAAGAAGATACATTTCATAGGTAATGGAAAAGGTCATCTCGTCGGTTTTCATGAACTTCCTGTCCGACGGGTCCCAGCCTCCGATAACGGCTCTCATCCTGCCCTGTTTCATGTAATGCAGGGGCCATGTGACAATGTAGCTGCACCCCGCGCCAAAAGGCGCGGCAACTACTTCGAAATCCTCGGTAACGAACGTGGCAAGCGTGCACAAACCGGCCATCGTCTCACCCCTGACAAAGAAAGTGACGATTTCCGGCGATTCATTCTCTTTGAACAGGCTGAGCGGTTTAAATACGCAGAACCTGGCGGGGGCCGGCCGCGGTGACAGTTCATTGAAAAACCGCTGTGTCACCTCCGGTGAGGGAAGGTAGCGTTCACCATTCAGGTGGCCCGGAATGCCGGTTGAGACGTAATGGGCAATGAATTGGAGCTGTGGCTTGTGGAAGCCTAGGTAGAACGAACCACCTATGCATCCGAAGCGTTTGGCTTCGAAATAGGCAACGGACTTTTTCTTTCGGGCAAGCCATATATTTCCCATTACGCACGACCAGTTCTCAAACAGCGCAGAAAAGTCAATTTCGCCCCGCTTCTCCATCTCGCTGGAGAACTCGGCGCCCTCCTTTGGCACAAATCCGCCCTCAGGCTCCGTGCCGGTATAGAACATACCGAAAGGTTCCTCGGAGTACCCAAGGGCTTCCAAAAATGCACCCGGCCGATCACTCATACAATCTCTCCTCGATGTTTTCGTTAAGCGACATTGCAATCCCTATGAGCAAACCCGGAAGACCAGCTATGAGCAACACCGCGCCACTTGCCGCGAACCGCCTCGCAAAATAGCCCCCGGCCGCCAGTTCCCTTGGCCAAGTAAAAGCGAGCCAGCTCTCGCCGTCATCGGCTGCGCGCACCGTAAAACTTCCATCGGGCGCAGGGACCATCACCTGGCGCCATCCAGCGCTCTTCTTTTCCACCGGCACAGGCACGGCGGGTTTTCCCGAAGCCGGCGCCAGTTCCATCGAGGTCCCCGACCCTCCTCCGGCTATATCCAAGACAAGCCACGAAAACCT
>JBELAB010000225.1:0-5489 GCA_049509275.1 Syntrophobacteraceae bacterium
TACGAGGCAAAACGTAATATTTTTCGTATTTCCCCCCTTTACAAAGGGGGAGGGGGAAGCAAAACCCGGCCCCGTCTATACAGTCATAAATTTTGTCCAAAACCACGCATCATAGCTCGTTTGTCTTTTCTTCCCACCGCCTGCGCCATGGCCTTGGCAAAGCCGTTACCGGGGCGAAGCGCCGATCTGTTCAAAAACCTGACGCCAATCATAAATTGACTTGCGTAAAAAGGTGGAAACTCGGTAAACTAGAATAGTTTCCGTCCGGTGTTTCCGGATGGACGCTGGAGCAGTTTTATCAGTCATTATTCCCTTTGAAATCAACTTGCCGGATTACCCATGCATAGTGATGGGGTGGAACCTGAAGAAATGAATGCAGAAAATTCCGGGTCCCGCCAAAGTTTGCCGCGTGCCCGATCCAGAATACCAGGCGCCGGGCATCCGGTATCCGGGCAGATCGTGGCCGTTGCCCGCCGGAATTTTTTTGCCAACGGTTTCCGCGGGGTGACCATGGATGATCTGGCCCAGGACCTCGGAATCAGTAAAAAGACGCTCTATGAGCATTTCCCGAGCAAGACCGCGCTTGTTGAAGCAGCTATATTCGATAAGTTCCGGGGCATCGATGCGGAAATGGAGCGAATTACATCCGAGTGTTCATCGGATTTTGCCGGGACGCTGCATCGGCTGCTTGCTTACATACAGCAGCAAACCGAAGAAATTCAGCCGCCTTTTCTGCGGGATATCAGACGGCAGCCTGAAATCTTCCACCATGTGGAGAACCGCCGCACGGAACTGGTCCAGCGTTATTTTGGGAAGCTCATTTACCAGGGACGCGCGGCTGGGATTGTCCGCAAGGACGTTCCAGCCGAACTGATAACCGAAATTATCCTCGGCGCTTTAGAAAAGATTATCAATCCGGCGAAAATGGCCGAACTGGAAATCACTCCGAAGGCCGGATATTCCGCCATAATTGCCGTGATTCTTGAAGGCGTCATCACCGAAAAAGGGAGATCGAATTTATGACCGGGTCCTGGCCGGGTTTCCCAAGAGTGCTATTCCAGATAAGCTGCGCACTCGCGGTGCTTTGCAACCTTGCGGGGTGCGGCGGGTCCGAACCTAACCGGGTGCAGGGCTACGTCGAGGGGGAGTATGTGTATGTCGCCTCGCCGCTCTCAGGCACTCTTGAATCATTGTACGTGCAGCGCGGCAATCAGGTCAAAGAGGGAGACGCCCTTTTCGCACTGGACAGCATACCTGAAAAAGCAGCCCTGGACGAAGCGGAACGGCGTGTTGCGCAGGCCGGAGCAACCTTGCAGGACGCAAAAAAAGGCAAACGGCCATCGGAAATTGAATCCCTGGAGGAGCAGATGAAGCAGGCCCGGGCGGCACTGGTGCTTTCAGAAAAGGAATTTGCCCGCCGTGAAAATCTTTTCGCCGCCACGGCTATTTCGGCGGAGATGCTCGATCTTGCGCGCTCCACCAACGATCAGAACCGCCATCGGATATCACAGTTGGAAGCCGATATAACAACGGCGCGGCTTGGCTCGCGCATCGATCAGATTGCGGCCGCCGAGGCCGCCATGAAAGCACAGGAAGCAGCCCTGGCGAAGGCGCAATGGGAACTCTCACAAAAGCAGCGGTTCGCGCCTCGGGACGCTCTGGTTTTCGACACTCTCTACCGGGAGGGGGAATGGGTGGCGGCAGGCAGGCCGGTCGTCGCTTTGTTGCCCCCTCAGAACATAAAGGTGCGTGCGTTTGTTCCGGAAACCAGGATCGGTGCAATTCACACCGGCGATAGCGTCCGGATCGTCGTGGACGGCATACGCGAGCCTTTTGCGGGGAAGGTGAGCTACATTTCGCCCAGGGTGGAATACACTCCCCCGGTCATTTACAGCACGGAAGCCCGCAGCAAGCTGGTGTTCATGATCGAGGCGGTTTTCGACCCGAAGACGGCGGCAAACCTTCATCCAGGCCAACCAGTGGATGTAGAGTTCGGTTTCTGATCCATGACCGACAATCTTGTCATTGATGTGACCGGAATGACCAAACGGTTTGACAACCGCACGGTCGTAGACAATGTGGACCTTCAAGTCCGCACGGGCGAGGTCTGCGGCTTTCTGGGTCCCAACGGCAGCGGGAAGACCACATTCATCCGCATGCTCTGCGGGCTGCTCCGGCCGGATGCGGGTCGCGGCACGTGCCTCGGCCATGACGTGATCAGTGAGAGTGAAGCGATCAAAAGCCGTGTCGGCTACATGACCCAGCGGTTCAGCTTATACGAAGACCTGACGATTTCGGAGAACCTTGATTTCGTTGCCCGCATGTATTCCGTGAACAACCGGCGCAAAGCGGTGAACGACAGCCTCGAGCGGCTCGGACTCGAGGGACGGGGGCGCCAGCTTGTAGGAGAGCTTTCCGGTGGATGGAAACAGCGCCTGGCCCTGGAGGCATGTTTGATCCACCAACCGAAACTGCTTTTGCTCGATGAGCCTACAGCGGGCGTGGACCCACAAGCGCGCCGCGAGTTCTGGGAACAAATCCACCAGCTTGCCGGCCAGGGGCTGACCTTTTTGATTTCTACGCACTACATGGATGAGGCCGAGCGTTGCCATCGGCTGGCTTATATTCTGAACGGCATTTTGCTTGCTCACGGTACGGTGGCCGAAATCATCGCGAAAACGAAGCTGAGGACCTGGGTTGCCAGCGGGCCCGATTTGCTGGCACTGGCGGAAGTGCTCCGCAATAAACCGGGGGTGGAGCAGGCTGCTGCCTTCGGCAGCCTTCTGCACGTTAGCGGAACTGATGCTGAGGCACTCCAGGAAACAATCGCCCCGTTTCAAACCGGGCAATATGAATGGCGCAGGATCACTCCGGGGATGGAGGACGTTTTCGTTCACCTCATGAAAGAATCGAAGGGTAAGCTTTTGCTATGACCTTATTTGCCCCGGGAAAAAGGCCCGCATTTTCTCCGGCCCGCTTTTGGGCGGTGGTGTTTAAGGAATTCGTCCAGATGCGCCGGGACCGGCTGACTTTCGGCATGATGCTCGGTATCCCGCTGCTTCAGATTGTCCTCTTTGGCTATGCCATCAACGTGGACCCCAAGCACCTGTCGGCAGCCGTGCTCCTGGCCGACAACGGTCCGCAGGGTCGCACTTTGCTGCATGCGATCCAAAACTGCTCTTATCTTGATTTCGTACGTGAGCTCAAGTCTGAAAGCGAGGCCAACGAAGTGCTCAAGCGCGGCGAGGTTCAGTTTGTCATCGATATCCCCGAGAATTTCACTCGCGATCTACTCCGTGGCGACAGGCCGGCTATCCTCGTCGAAGCGGACGCCACCGACCCGGCAGCTACAAGCAACGCGATAGGTTCCCTGCGCATTCTGCTGAATACCGCCTTGCAAAACGATCTCAAAGGTCCATTCGCTTTTCTCACCGGCGAAGACAACTCTATCGATCTTCGCATCCACGCCCGTTATAACCCTGAAGCCATTACGCAATATAACATCGTACCGGGCCTCATAGGGGTCATGCTTCAGATGACGATGACCGTGGTAACCGGGTTGGCAATTACCCGCGAGCGGGAACGGGGCACTATGGAGACCCTGCTCTCCATGCCCACGCGTCCGATCGAAGTCATGACAGGGAAAATCATTCCTTACATTTTAGTGGGCTACATCCAACTGTTGCTTATCCTGTCCGCCGGCTTTTTTCTTTTTCACGTGCCAATGGCAGGCAACCTCCTTTTGTTGCTCGCAGCCGCCCTGATATTCATCATCGCTACCCTGGCCGTGGGCATCACCTTCTCCACTGTGGCACAAAACCAGCTTCAGGCCGTGCAGATGGGTTGGTTTTTCTTTTTACCTTCGCTCTTGCTCTCAGGGTTCATGTTTCCCTTCCGCGGGATGCCGCATTGGGCCCAGATGGTCGGCGAATTATTTCCACTGACTCATTTTCTTCGCATCGCCCGGGGTATCCTGCTAAAAGGCAACGGATTGCAGGACATAATCCCGGAGATCTGGCCGATACTGCTCTTCATCGCCTTCGCAATGACGGTCGCCATAAAGGGATACCGGCGGACGATTGACTGATACAGATCAATTGCCCAATTTCAAAATTGGACTCATCCGGTATCTCCCCGCTTCCCGAGGTATCCAATATGCGGGATGTCCCAATGTAAATTGCCTGCTTGAACAATTTGTGGTTCGGTTCTCTTTACAAACGCAACTCCGATAAGCATATTTGGGAGTAGCTTTTTGCCCTGACGATGCGACACATGTGCAGCCTCGTTTGAAGGAATAGTCCGAATGGAAAAAAAGTTACTCGAATTAGCGGTCGAAATCGTCGGTGCTCAGGCTTCCATGAGCAAAATGACGGCCGAGGACATCGAGCACGCGCTGGTAAGAGTCTATAACGCGCTGCAAAAAATGAGACTTGCTGAAGAGCAAGGGCGATCTATCCTGCGGACAGAGCCGGGATTTCAGGCTTCTGAGGAATCTGTTGCCGCAGACCCGCTCTCTTCCATTGGGGAAGACAAAGTTACCTGTATGGAATGCAAGGCTGAGCTCCGGCAGCTCACGGCAAACCATCTACGCATCCATCACCTCACTCCCAGAGAATACAAGAAGAAGTGGGGATTTCCGCTCAAACAGCCCCTTTCTGCAAAAATGCTGACAAAACTCCGCAGCCGGTCCGCCAAGAAACGCGGGCTGCCCGAGAATCTTAGAATCTACCTCGACCGGAAACGGGAAAACAAAACGACGTCAGGCCACGAATTACCGACCTCCAAACCAACCCACGGGAAAAGATCGTTCCACAGTACTTTTTGAAAAGCGGCATGGGCAGGTATTAAGCGCGTAATATCAATTCAGGATACCGTCCGAAACTGTTTTTCCTCCGTGGACCCCTTTAGAGCGCCCGTAGAGAACTCTTCGCCGCTAATCGCCTGCGCCACAGCGTCGAAGTAGCCCGTCCCGACGAAAGACTGATGTTTCACGGCCTTGTACCCGAGCTTCTCCAATTCGAACTCGTTATCCTGAAAACGCGAATAAGCGCTCATCCCTTTTTCTCGAAAATCCCGCGCCAGCTCATACATCCCGAGGTTAAGCGAGTGAAAACCGGCAAGAGTCACGAACTGAAACCTGTACCCGTAGGAAGCGAGCTTATTTTGGAACTCGGCTATTGCCGATTTGTCGAGCTTCCCGCTCCAGTTGAATGAAGGTGAGAGGTTATAGGCCAGCAGCTTGCCCGGATATGAAACATGTACCGCTTCGGCAAACCTTCCGGCCTCTGCGAGGTCCGGTTCCGATGCTTCGCACCAGAGCATGTCCGCATAAGGAGCGTAGGCTAACGCCCGCTCGATGGCCGCTTCGATTCCGTTTCTAACAGTGTAAAAACCTTCAACCGTTCTTTTACCCGTTATGAACGGGCGATCTCTTTCATCTATGTCATTGGCGAGCAGTGTCGCTGAATTGGCATCCGTTCTGGCGATGA
>JBELAB010000226.1:0-5482 GCA_049509275.1 Syntrophobacteraceae bacterium
CAGCTTCTTTTCCAAAAGCCCAAAATAGTTGAGGCATGTCCCGCAAACGAGGACATGAACGCCGTCCTTCTCAAGAGCCATGAGCGCTGGGAGACACTCGGAGCCTTCCACCGTAAGTTTTACTCCGCCGTTGAGCAAGATCAAGCGCCAAAGCTCCGGCCCCATCTCCTTCAGAGCAGCAATGAAATTGATGATGAGCTTTCGGCCAAGCGTCTCATCACCCTTGCCCATGGAATCCGTCCCGACGAGCACTGCGATCCTGCTTTCCTGCTTCAGAGTTCCAGGTTGTTCCATCACTTCGCTCGCGGCTGCTTCCTCTTTCGTTCCCGTTACCCTAAAATTACCCTCTTCCCCGGAAATGCTCACCTCGTATCCCACTCGGGACAGAAACCGGCTCACGTTTTCCTTGGCTGCAGCATTATCCACCAGGATACTAAGCCTGGCGATATTGCCACGGTCGATGATCTCTTTCGTTCTCAAGACCGGGTTGGGACAAGCCAGCCCACGACAATCAAGGTTTTCCCTGCTCATTTGCTCCTCACTGCTACATGCCGGGCGATTGACGGATGCGACTCGAAGCTAAGCATTCCAGTAGATCGAACGCAAAAATGATCTCAAGGAGTCCAATCAAATGCCCCCGGGCAATCCCCATGGCAAAACGGTTCTGGTTACATGGTTAAAAACACGGATTGGACAGTCTCGGTCCCCCTCGCCCCCGGGGTGTGAACACCCTGGCAAGACTCGGCGCCTGAGCGTAACAGCGCACTTGCAGGCCGATCAAGCACGCAGGGTAGCTGTGAGGCGCAACGGGCAGAGCAGCAGGTCCAGCGCATCCAGTATATTCCGGCTAAGAATATCAGCAGCGAGTACCGCTTCGATGGATGCGGCTTCGGCCTGAAGCAGCGCGATACCCAACGCGGCCCTTTTGAGCATGAAACGATCGTTTCTTCCGTTTCCGATCGCCACGCATTCTTCGGGGCCGAGATCTCCTATGTAGTCTCCTTTGACTTCGGCCTGATTTTCAGGGGAAATGACCGACACCCGGCAGGGCAGCTTTGCTAGTTCCTCTCTTGCGCTGCCGAAAGTATCCGCAGTCAGGACATGCACCTGAAGACGATCGGAGAGCAACTCAAGCCTCTCCCCAACACCGGTTATCACTTTACCGTCACAGGCCAAAGTCCCGTTGTAGTCAAGCACCAGGTTGGCCAGAAACAGGCGCTTAAATCGTGGAATTTCAATTCCGAGCATGCTTGCCAGCCTTCGTTCTCAGCCTTGAATATGTAATGAGACCCATTGTGGACCGCATAGTTAAAGGTAGCTTTTGCAAGCTGGGGGAGCAAGCGGAAAGGATGCTGAGGGGCTCCGGTTAAGAGCATCCCTCAGCACGCGGAGCTACTTGCTGCCGCTGGGTGCGTGGCAAGACGGAGCATGGCATGACGGGGCATGACATGTGGGAGCATGACATGAAGGGGCATGACAACTTGTGTTTGCGCCATCAACGATACCGGCTGATCTTTTTTCCACCTCTTTTACCTGTAACATCTTTACCTCCTTTTAAGGAAACAAAACGTCCACGTCCAGGGCCTATTTCGCTACTTAATATGTGAACGCGGCATCTATTTGTCAAATAGGATATTTCGATTTCATCGGCCAAAACGGGTTCAATTCCACCATGGACGAAAGGCAGTCAAACTGAATGAAGCATTTGCGCCATCTTTCAGATTGAATAGATTATTCCTATGGGTTACATTGGCTTCTCCGATAAAGTCGGCTGGACGGAAGAAAGCCTGGCTGGTATAAAGCTCAAAGACCAAGGAGAAACTTATGCCGGTGGAACTAAATGTCCATATCAGTCCAAATGTTGTCAGGCAGCTAAGAGACATGCAAAAAGCAGGGGGAACGGCTTCACAGGCTGCCGAACATGCCCGCAAGATAATTAATCAGGCCCTCGAAGGTATTTGCAGTCCAAAGCAGATAGGGAGACTCACCAGGTATGGTGAAGCACGCATACCCAATTGCATCAAGTTCGACCTTGTCAGGGGATACCGCCTGGCAGCAGTCATGGGCAAACAGGAGATCAGTTTCTTTTTCGTCGGAAGCCACGACGAATGCGATCACTGGGTCAAAAATAATGCCGGATTTGAAACCCTGGCGGACAATAGAACAGCCGGGGCGTTGCAGGTGAGGGGAAAGACAGAAGAGGAGAAACCCTCTTGCCCAATGCAGGAACACGAAGCCGAGATGGAAGCTGATGACTATGACGCTGTGCTTTTGCGGGACCTGACCGACCGGGACCTTCGGGAAATCTTTCGCGGGCTTTGTGGAAAACGCGCATGATTGGCGCCAACGAAGCAAAAAAAGGAAACAAGTTCACCTGCAAAGAAACATAGGCATTCGCCGTTGACCCCAAAAGGGTCAACAACGATTTCCGGTCCGGTTACACCCCTTGAAAACGGGGGTGTAGCCGGACCGGCGCCCGGACTCAGGCCGATAGCTTTTTGGCAATTTTGGCCACATGAGCCCCCTGAAAGCGGGCAATCGTCAGCTCATTTTCCGAAGGTTGCCGGCTGCCGTCCGGACCGGCAAGCGTCCCCCCGCCATAAGGCGACCCACCTGTGATTTCGCTCATGTTCATGAGTTCCTGACAGGAATACGGGACCCCCACAATGATCATACCTTGATGCAGAAGCGTCGAATGAAAGGAAGTAATCGTAGTTTCCTGTCCACCGTGCTGAGTAGCGGTCGAGGTGAAAACACTGCCCACCTTTCCAACCAGGCTGCCGTTGAACCACAAGCCGCCCGTCTGGTCCAGAAAATTGCGCATCTGAGCGCACATGTTGCCGAAGCGGGTTGGCGTGCCAAAGATGATGGCGTCATAGCCCGGCAATTCGTCAACGGTGGCGATCGGCGCCACTTGATCCAGTTTGGCTCCGGCCTTGCGCGCCACTTCCTCCGGCACCAGGTCGGGCACACGCTTGATCGTGACCTTAGTGCCCTCGACACGTCCGGCGCCTTCGGCGACTGCCTTCGCCATGGTTTCTATGTGGCCATACATGCTGAAGTAAAGGACGAGAACATTTGCCATCTTCCATCTCCTCTTTTTGTGTGGTTGTAAGGTAGAAAGTCCGTGATCACCGGCTCCGGCCTGGAGCAACATTTAAATATTGTAAATTCGCCTGCTTGATTTGATTCGGATGCGGCACGTGGACCTCGATCATCTTTCCCGGTCCAGATCGAGCAGACCCATGCAGGACATAGCGCAAGAGGGTGGAATTTCAGTGTTCAGGTCCACATCGAAGACCTCTTCGATGTTGCGTTTCATCTGCTCGCGAACCTCTTTCATTGACGCCTTGCGGGCGGTCTCCTGTTCCAGGGAGGTCATTTTGACCCCTTGCAGCCCACACGGGTTGATCCAGCCAAACGGTTCCAACGACACATTCACATTGAGAGCAAAACCGTGGAAAGTGATTCCTCGCCGGATAGCGATTCCCAGGCTGCCCAATTTGCGGCCGTCTACCCAGATGCCATGGTTGAGCCGGTTGCGCGTGGCGTGCACCCCCCAGTGGGCCACCGTTCGGATCATGATTTCCTCGAGTCTTTCAACGTAGCCGGTGACCGTGAGTTTGGCGGCGCGCAAGTCAAGGATCGGATACCCGACCAGTTGACCCGGACCATGAAATGTTATGTCCCCGCCACGTTCTGCATGCACAACAGGGATTCGGGCTTCCTTGAGGAAAAGTTCAGAGACCATGAGGTTTTCCCGTCCGCCCCTGCGGCCCAGGGTGAAAACCGGCTCATGTTCCATTAGCAGGAGAATATCCTGGACGGTGCTCCTGCACGCTCTGGCCGTGACAAGACACAGTTGGAGCTCACGGACCTTCTGGTAATCCACCAGGGCCAAGTCCACACAAAGCCAACTTTTGGCTGTCCGCCTGGAAGCCGAACCGGTGGTATGCTTATGCACTGGGGACACCGCTTTCTTTTATCCGTCATCAAGCGCCGGCCCCGCACGTCAATCGGGGGTTTCGTGCAGCGCCTGTTTCATCGAGCCGCCGCACTTTTGTACGCCAGGGCGCTTTATAGAGCCGCTCGGGATCTTCACCCGCTTCTCTCACCACTTCCTTGAAGGCTTCCACGAACAGGTCCAGCTCTTCTTTGCACTCCGTCTCCGTGGGTTCGATCATAATGGCCCCATGAACGACGAGCGGAAAATATATGGTTGGTGGATGAAAGCCATAGTCTATCAATCTTTTGACCATGTCCAGAGTGGTTATTCTCAAAGGCGCCTGGAGCTTGTCGGAGAAGACGCATTCGTGCATGCAGGGCCTGTCGTAGGCAAGGTGCAGGGTGTCTTTGAGCTTTTCCTTTATGTAATTGGCATTGAGCACGGCCAGTTGGCTCACCTTTTTCAAGTCCGCTCCAAGACTCAGGATATAGCTGTAAGCCCTTATGATGATACCACAATTGCCGTAGAAAGCATGGAGCTTGCCTATGGATGACGGAAAATCGTAGGACAGAGAATACTCTCCATTATCATCGAGAATACGGGGCGCCGGGAGGAATGGCTCCAGATGTTTCCTGACGCATATCGGGCCGCCGCCGGGTCCGCCGCCCCCATGGGGTGTTGAGAAGGTCTTGTGGAGGTTCAGATGAAGTACGTCTATTCCAACCTCACCCATGCTTACAATCCCCAGCATTGCGTTCATATTGGCGCCGTCGGCATACACCAGTCCACCTTTGGCGTGCACAATTTCTGCAATCTCTCTGATATTTTCTTCGAAAAATCCGAGAGTATTGGGATTGGTGACCATGATTCCGGCCGTTTCGTCATCCATGACCGCCGCAATGGAATCGGCGGAAAGCACCCCTCTCTCGTTGGATTTCACATTGACGGGGCTGAAGCCGCATAAAGCTGCACTGGCCGGGTTCGTGCCATGGGCGGTGTCCGGGACAATGATTTTGGAACGCCGTGAACCTTTGCTCTTATGATAAGCATGGAAGACGAGCATGCCTGCGAATTCGCCGTGGGCCCCGGCTGCCGGCTGAAGAGAAACCGCGTCCATACCGGTGATTTCCGCCAGAAGACGTTCGAGTTCAAACATCACTTTCAGCGCCCCCTGAGACAATCCGGCGGGCAACAGGGGATGGGCCCCGGCAAATCCGGGCAGGGCGGCCTGCTTCTCATTGGTCTTTGGATTATACTTCATGGTGCATGAACCCAGGGGATACATGCCCGTATCCACCCCAAAGTTCCATGTGGACAATCGAGTATAGTGGCGCACTACTTCGACTTCGCTCAGGTCGGGGAAATTCGGGCCGTTTCCTGTCAGGGTTTCATCCAGTTCAGAAAATTCCACATCTCTGCGGGGCAGGGAAATCCCCGATCTGCCCTTTTTGCCTTTTTCGAAGAGCAGGGGCTCATTGAGCACCAATCCAGTGGAGCCTGCGAATTCTTTCATGATTCAACCTCGTTTCACTAAAC
>JBELAB010000227.1:0-5475 GCA_049509275.1 Syntrophobacteraceae bacterium
GGGGTCCAGTGCTTTTAACCGACTGAAAATACGCTGGATTCCGGCCCCCGGACTAGACACTTCCGGGGCAGGCTCCGCCGGAATGACGGACTGAAGGTCCTTACCTATAGGAACTTAGTTGATGCTGCACTAGTCGCCGGACAAAAAGAGTTGAGGGCCCGGTCCCGGATTTTGCATTCTTCGTGCTTTTCGTGATGTGATTGAGTTTTCGTGCTCTTAGTGACCCGAAAAAGCCCCGGGCGCCGATATGGACACGAAGGAAAATCTCGCTCGCGGGGTGTGGAGAACATACAAGGGTTACAGGTGCTAAAGTGGCGCTAACCGATATTCACGGCCAGCAAAGGGCCATTCGGTTTTTGAGGCGGGTTCTCAAAAAGCAGGCCGTTCCGCATGCCTTTCTTTTTTCCGGAATGGCGGGCGTGGGCAAGCTTGCCGCCGCCAGGGAGCTGGCCAAAGCTCTGAATTGCCTCTCTCCGCAGGATTATGATTCATGCGGCGCTTGCGGCTCGTGCCGTAAGCTCGATGAGGGACTGCATCCGGACCTGGTCCACATCACAAACGAGGGTGTTTTCATCAAACTGGAACAGATTCGCGATTTGATGAAGCGTTTCCGCTTCAGGCCGTTTGAAGGAAAATACCGTGTTGTTATAATTCAAGACGCGCAAAAGCTGATGGAGCCGGCGGCAAACGCCATGCTCAAGGTTCTCGAGGAACCGCCGAAGGCAAACATCTTCATCCTGCTTGCCACAGAATCGCAGATGCTCTTGCCGACCATAGTCTCCAGGTGCTGCCAGGTGCGTTTTCAGCCCCTTGAAGACGAGATCGTGGCCCAATGGCTGGCGCGCGAAAGCGGGCTTTCCCCGGACCAGGCGTACCGGATTGCCCGTCTGGCTGAGGGAAGCATCGAGAAAGCGCGATGGTTTTCCGAAGAAGACCGGGCGGCGGGTTGGAAAAAAGTTGTCGGGAAGTTGGAAAATCTGGACGGACTTTCTATACTGGATTTTTTCCCGATGGTTTCCGATTGGGCGAAAAACCGCGAAACCGCCGAACAGGACCTCGAGTTCATAAAGCTGTGGGTCCGGGACCTTATCCTGTTTCGGGTCGCCGGGGACCATACACTTACATTCGAATTGAACGGCAGGACGAAAGAGGCGGCAAAGTCGGTTTCGACGGAGCGTCTTTTCTTTTTATATCACAATGTTGAACAGGCGATGCAGGGTCTCAAAGTGAACGCAAATCTGCAAATGACGCTTGAAAGCGTTTGCCTGGCCATAAAGGACTCGCTCTATGGAAAAGGTGGTTGGCATTCGTTTCAGAAAAGGGGGCAAGATTTATCATTTTGATCCCGGCGAATACCCTCTCAGGAAGGACGAATATGTAATCGTACACACCGAACAGGGAATCGGGCTTGGGCAGGTAGTCGAACCGCCTTCCCCGAAAAACCCCCGGATCCATCCCCAGCAAATAAAGAACATCGAACGGATGGCAACGGAAGATGAAATCCGCCAGCTCTTCAGTAACATGGAAATGGAGGCGGACGCGAAGGGTTTTTGCCTGGAGAAAATTGCCGCCCACCAGCTTCCGATGAGCCTGGTGGACGTGGAATACTTCTTCGACGGCAGCAAGATCATATTCTACTTTACTGCGGATGGCCGGGTCGATTTTAGAGAGCTTCTCAAAGACCTGGTCAGACGGCTGCGGACCCGTGTCGAACTGCGGCAGATCGGAATTCGCAACCAGGCAAAGATGGTGGGCGGCCTGGGGAGCTGTGGGAGGCCGTTGTGCTGTGCGACTTTTTTGAAGAACTTCCATGCCGTCTCCATTAAGATGGCTAAGGAACAAAACCTGAGCCTCAACCCTGCAAAGATATCCGGGGCCTGCGGCAGGCTCATGTGCTGCCTCCAGTTCGAGCACGAAACCTACAGGGAACTCAAGAAAGATATGCCCAAAGTGGGCAAGAAAGTCGAACTGCCCGAAGGCAAAGGCAAAGTCGTACGGCAGAACGTTATGGCCAGGTCCTACACGGTTCAGCTTGAAGACGGGCGGGAAATAGACATCGACCTGGAGAAGGGCTGCTGTTGCCGGGGCGAGTGCAAGTGCGCCGGTTCTTAAGTAATGAACACCACGCACAAAAAAGAGGACAAATGAATCGATTCTATATAACCACCCCTATTTATTACGTTAATGCAGAACCTCACATAGGCCATGCTTACACGACAATCGTCGCGGACGTAATTAACCGCTTCTACGAACTGCTGGGGTTCAAGACCTTCTTCCTCACCGGGACCGACGAGCACGGGGACAAAATCGTCCAGGCGGCCCAGGCGGCCGGAGTTGAACCCAAGGCTTACGCCGATAGGATAAGCGCGCTTTTCCGGCAAACATGGCCCAAACTCGATATCGAAAACGACAAGTTCATCCGGACCACCGACCTCGAACATGTCAGGGTCGTCCAGTACGTGTTGCAGAAGGTCTACGACGCTGGTGAAATCTACTTTGACACTTACAAGGGCCTTTACTGCGTCGGGTGCGAGAGGTTCTACACCGAGCGGGAACTGGTTGACGGAAAGTGCCCGGACCACGATAAGCCTCCCGTCGAGAGGGAGGAGACGAATTATTTTTTCCGGATGAGCAAATATCAGGATTGGCTTATAGCACACATAGAATCCAATCCCGACTTTATCCGTCCAGAAAGATACCGAAACGAAGTGCTGGCGTTTCTAAGGGAGCCCCTCGAAGACCTGTGCATCTCCCGGCCGGTTACGCGCCTCGACTGGGGCATACCGCTTCCGTTCGACGACGACTATGTCACTTATGTCTGGTTCGACGCTCTAATCAACTATATTTCCGCAATCGGATATCCCGACGGCGAGCTTTACAAAGAGTTCTGGCCCGTTGCGCAGCACCTTATCGCCAAGGACATCCTGAAGCCCCACGGAATCTACTGGCCCACGATGCTCAAGGCCGCAGGCGTTCCCATATTCCAACACCTGAACGTCCACGGGTACTGGAACACGGACGAAGGCAAGATGAGCAAGAGCCACGGCACGGTTGTCCGGCCCCTTGACCTTGTGCCCGTTTATGGACTCGATGCCTTCCGGTACTTTCTCCTGCGGGAGATGGTTTTCGGGCTCGATGCGAACTTCAGCGAGGAAGCGCTCGTTCAGCGCATAAACGCCGACCTGGCAAACGACCTGGGAAACCTTTTCAGCCGAACGCTTGCAATGACTGTGCGCTATTTTGACGGTAAAGTCCCCCCTTTCGGTTCTAAACCCGACAGGACGGACCGTGAACTGGGCTATAAGGTTGATCGTACGATCGGGCAATTCCGGGAGGAATTCCCCGGGCTCGGCTTTCACAAGGCGCTTGTAGCCATTTGGGAATGCATCGGCGCGGCCAATAAATACATCGACTACACCGCCCCCTGGAACCTGGCTAAAGATGCGAGTCTTTTGCCCCGGCTTCAGACTGTAATTAGAACTCTTCTGGAGGTAAATAAAGCCGTTGCCGTCCTGATTTCTCCTTTTATGCCTTCGACGTCCGCAAAGATGCTCGAGCGGCTTGGAATAGTGAAAAAAACCTCGGACTTGAGGCTTGACGAAGATACCTCCTGGGGCGGACTGCAAGAAGGCGCAAAGGTCCTCAAAGGAGAATCGCTCTTTCCACGGGTCGAAAAGGAGGGTAAAAAGTTGGAAAAACCGGGTAAACAAGGCTCTGATAAACCTGATGCAAGCCAAAAACCAAAAGCGGAAGAAAAAGTGGAAGCGGAAGCCGCCTCCGGGGTGACGGACGCCGGCCCCCCGATCGATATAGATCTCTTCCGGCAGGTTGATCTGCGGGTCGGCCTTATCAGGCAGGCGGAAAAAGTCCCGAAGTCCGATAAACTGGTAAAGCTGATCGTCGATATCGGGGAAGAGCGGCAGATCGTTGCCGGCATCGCCAAAACGCATTCACCCGCAGACCTTGTCGGAAAGCAGGTGGTGCTGGTGGCAAATCTCAAGCCCGCAAAGCTCATGGGAATCGAATCCCACGGAATGATCCTCGCCGTACGCGACGGGCTTGACCTCAAACTTGTCGTTCCCGAGGCCGACGTGTCGCCCGGCGGGAAGATTTCGTGAGGGGCAGAAGCGGGAAGCAGGGAGCGGGAAGCGTGAACAGAAAGAGCGAAAAAAATAATTCCTTCCGGTTCTATCGCTTCGCGAGGAGATGTCATCTTGGCCCGAACCCATAGCCCAATAGAAGAGAAAGTTTGCCATGCCGCCAAAGGTGAAGGAACTTATAGCCGAACTTGAGCGAGCTGGCTTTGTGAGTCGTGGAGGCAGGGGCAGTCATAAGAACTTCATCCACCCCAAAGTTTTGAAGCCCGTTACCATATCGGGCCGGCCGGCCGATGACGCCAGGAAATACCAGATTCGGGCTGTACGAATCGCCATAGAGGAATCAAAGAAATGAAAGACAGTGCCAGGTATGTGAAAATCGTCGAGTGGTCAGAGGAAGATCGTTGCTATGTCGGTAGCGCTCCAGGATTGATATACGGCGGGACCCACGGCAACGACGAAAAAGCGGTCTTTGAGGAACTTTGCCAGGTTGTCGAAGAGGCCGTTGAGCTTTATCGCAAAGACGGCAAACCGCTTCCGCCGGCAACATCAGGCCGTGATTTCGCCAATAAGCTGCAACAGGTTGCCTGACCTGCAGCCGGCTCGGTGCCCCCTGGGTGAACGGTGAGAAGTGAAGGGTCTTTGATCCGGCGGCAAGATTTCGTGAAGGCGGGAAGGCTGAAGAGTGAAATCCTCACTGTTCACTCTATCGCGGTAGGAATGCCGGTTACCCGGCACCCCCCGCACAGATCCGTACGTGAGGAATTACCTCATACGGCTCCTACCTTGGGTGTGACGCAGGAGCACAAGATGCCCCCTACGAACGAACACAAAGGTCCACCTGCCACCCTGCGTACATCGCGCAGAACGACATGGCAATCCAGCTCTGCGTCTGAGCCACGGCCATCGGCGCGATATTCCCCTTGGTCGGTCGCCTTCCCTCCACCATCTCCGCAGGCATATTGCCCTTGTTCGATGGCTTCTCAGGTACTATGCAACCGTCTGACTTCCCGGAGGCGTACACGCCGGACGTGCGGCACTTAGCCTTCTCCGGCCGACCCGCCCTACCATTCTGGACGGATACCTTCGGGATCTCCCGATTCCCGTGCGAGAAGTTTCCACACATGCTCAGGGTCTTAGACTGCGCGGGACCTTCACATGACTCGCGCCTGTCGCCATGCTCGGTGTTGCCTTCCGCTTCAGTGAACAGCGTCGGCGTCCCGGAAAGGTTGATTTCGCAGCTCGATACCTGGCCTGTGTGTGCCCCTGCCAACGCTTCGCCTGTGTCCTCGCGGGCACCTGCGCATGGCTCGGGGCCGGTGTGGCTCGCTAGACCTTCACCGTATGGCTCTTCCATCCACAACTCCTCGCCGGTTTT
>JBELAB010000228.1:0-5429 GCA_049509275.1 Syntrophobacteraceae bacterium
TATCTCCGACATCCGCCATCCTTCTTCGGTATGGCAACCTTGGCCTTGACGGACTTGTTTTCTTCCGGCCACAGGCCTCTGCTTATATGGTCTTCCTTCTCCTGCCCGGCAACCTTTCTGATCTTGTATGCCGAGTCCCTCAGGAGTCCGTAGAGGACCCCGCAGCCGACATCTTTCCTGGCGCCGTCACCCAGATCGGCCAGTTCGACCATCATGTCGGTCAACTCGAGTGTCCTTTCAAGTATTTCATTGCACGTCTTCATCGTTATGCCTCGAAAGCCGGGTTCGAATTCTCTTAATGGCAACAAGCGCGCCAAGTCCACGCGCATGCGGATAATTAACAAATACTGTGTGATTTCAATTGAGTATTCGATACGGGAATTTTGCCGGGAGCGGGTCTGCATTAAAAATGAGACACTTTTGAGACAGCCTGTGAAAGGGACTATTAAAAAAAATCCATAAAATACAGGGAAATAAGCTGTTGGCGGAGTAGCACGAGTGTCTCAAGATACAACCTGAGACAGTTTTGTATCATGAGACAAGTTTTGGGGAATCAAGGAATTGGGGAATCGAGGAATTGAGGAGATCCCTAAATCCCTAAATCCTTAAAGTTGCTTCTCGATAAACCGGTAAAGGGTGGCGCGGCCTATTCCGAGCAGCTTCGCCGCTTTGGACCTGTTTCCGCCGGCCTTTTCAACGGCTGATGCAACGGCCTCTGAGGTGAGCCGGGGCTTCGGCCCGGGCTTGAAAGTCGTGCAGGTCATCTGCCGGATTTCGAGTGGGAGGTGTTCGGCTTCGATGGTGGGTCCACGTGACTTGACCAGGGCGAAGTGGATCGCGTTCTGCAATTCGCGCACGTTTCCCGGCCAACCATAATCCATCATAAGCGACAGGGCCTGTTCGGAAAGCCGGAGGGCCTTCCGGCCATGTTCGGCGGCCTGCTTCAGGAAATGGAAGGCAAGGAGCGGAATGTCGTTTCTGCGCTCGCGAAGGGGTGGGATGCGGATTGGGACTACGCTCAGACGGTAATAGAGGTCTTCGCGGAAATTCTGCCGTACCATCTCCCGTCTCAGGTCCTTGTTGGTCGCGCTGATTATGCGGACGTTTACGGAAATCGTCTTCTCGGCGCCAACCCGCTCGAAGCTACCCTCCTGGAGTACGCGCAGGAGTTTCACCTGCATGTGCCTGGGGAGCTCTGAGACCTCATCAAGGAAAAGGGTCCCTGCATCAGCCAGCTCGAATCGGCCTTTCTTGTCCCGAATCGCCCCTGAAAATGCGCCTTTCACATGGCCGAAAAGCTCGCTCTCCAGCAGCCCTTCAGGAAGGGCGCCGCAGTTTACCGGCACGAAAGGCCCGCCCGCCCTCGCGCTTTCATTGTGAATGGCAGCGGCTACCAACTCTTTTCCAGTCCCGGTCTCCCCGGTTATGTGTACGGGATAATCCGCTGCGGCAAGATTTCTGATCTGCTCGTATACATCGAGCATCCTTCGATCCCTGCCGACAATGCCTGAAAAACCCGCAAGTTCACCAAGCCGGAGTTGAAGACTGATGATTTCGGTCAGATCGCGGAAAGCGGCGAGAACGCCGACAAAGGCGCCCTCCTCATCGTACATGCCTGTCACCGACATTTCGATCCGGCGTGTATCGCCCGACCGGGTAGCGGCATTTATTGTATAGGTGTGGTTTCCTAGCGACTCAGGGGGCTGTCCGCAAAAGGAACATTTGTTCCCGCAGAAAGGAGATCCGAAAACCAGGTGGCAATCGCGTCCGAGTACATCTTCGCGCGAATACCCGGTGATCTTTTCGGCCGCCCGGTTAAAAAACAGGATTCGCCGATTGAGGTCATGGGCAATTATGCCCTCCATCATGTTATCGAGAACATTTTGAAGGTTCTTTTGCCGAGCGATCAGGTTTTCGAGGGTTAGGACCGTCATAAGACTCCCCTTTCATAGATGCTCTCCTTTGATTGCAGGACATTTTTCGGCCGCTGAGATGATGCTTTCTCCGGATGATAAGTCGGCTTGTAATGGTTGTGGCCAGGGTGGTCTACCTCTTTTCCTTTACCAAACTTTACCTGCTTTAACTAATATTAACTCGACCTTGCCGCAGACTTCCTTTATTTATCCATTATCAGCTATCAGCGGACCATCAAATTATAAGGAGAAACGACATGAAGAGATTACTGACAGGGTTTATCATAACTTTGGTAGCGGCAGTATGGATGACCGGATCATGGTTGTTCTTCAACTCTATCGCAGCCGGGGCCCAGGGGTCGGCCACTCCCGGCGTTGCGGACGTCAGCAAGACCGGTCCACACGATACAGACGCCGCTCAATGTGAATGCGGACATCATTGGAAGCATCATCACATGGGTCACTACGGGCATCATCATTTGTGGAAAGAGCTCAATTTGAATGACGCGCAAGAGAAAGAGATGTTTTCCATCAGGCTCGATGAGCGCGCAAAAATGAAACCACTTGTCCAAAAACTAAAGGCAGGGCGCGATGAGCTTCGAGCTCTCCCAAGGGGTCAATTTGACGAGGCGAAGGTTCGGGCCATCGCAAAGGGACAAGCGGATATTATAACCGAGCTGATTGTGGCGAAGCAGCGCATGAAATCCAAAATGTATGCAGTCCTGACCCAGGAGCAGCGCGCCAAAGTCGAGCAAATGCGTGAGAAATGGAAATCTCGGCACGAAAAGGAACAGAAGCACCAGGACTAATCTTTGTGGGAGCGTTACGAGAACCCTTCACCACTGCTCCTGTCTCGCACGCTCCCGCTTCCGCGCAGATGGGAGTTTGCGCTTGATATAAGAGAGCTTCGGGATGTGCCCCGTTACCGAAGCTCCAGTCCAACTCTCCAACACCCCATCCGGGCCGGCCCAAGGTACTCTTTTGGGCTGGCCCTTCTTCCCGCAGGCAACGTATCTCAGACCATTGAATCAGGCAGGAGAAAAAATGAAACGTTTCAAGTTTGTTGTACCGGCGGGATTGGTGACGGTGTTTTTCATTGCTGGTATGGCATTTGCCCAGTGGCAGGGTGGCCAGGGTGCTCCGAGGATGGGATGTCAAGAACGTTTTGATGCATTAGACAATTGAAGAGATGTGAGGAGTCCTTACTGCGAGCCCGAGGATTGAACCAAAAGGCGTCCTGTCTCTTCCTTATTCCGGAAGGGTTTCCTCGAGATCTTGAATCGATTTTACCTGGATTATGTCCCCTTTGTCGCTCTCGGTTATGATTCCGGTTACCTCGACCAGTTTCCCGACGAACTTCGAGACGTCCTTTCCCTTCACGATATAATCTCCATCTTCGGCTTCGATGGCAAAACTGTTCCCTTGCTTCACTACGGCTCCCAGCAGGGTCTCTTCCCGGGCGGCTGTAGCAATCTCCGTAATACAGGTTGAAAAAAGCAATCCGAGAAAAACTGCGAAAACAAGAATCCTGATGATTCGTTTAGTCATAAGCCTCTCCTGTGGTCCATACACCTGGCATGCCCTTAAAAGCGGGGATGCCCTGATAGGTAGTCCATGAGCTCCATCCCATTCTCAACACAGGAGAATGCCGCCTTTGCTCCGCTTTCCGCAAAAGCATTGGAGGCCGGCATACAGTCTTTGCCGATTATGAACAGGTTCCTGCGAAAAGCTAAAGTCCGCTGAGACCTAAGTCAAGCGCGCCTTACATCACAACGTAGCGGCAGTGTTACGACGAACGGTGCCTGTCGACGAACGCATAGTCTACGCCGGGAATAGAGGTTTACACCCATTTTATTGCTCTTATATTCCAGAGAGATGCCTTTTGCCAAGTGCAGGAAAGAGACGATGCAAGACAAAGCTGAAGCGATGGTCCTGGCTTCCTTTGCAGCCGATTCACTGGCCCTGGGAGCACATTGGATTTACGATATCGACGCAATTGATCGCAAGCTTGGAAGAGTTGAGGGCCTGCTGAAACCCCTTGAGAACTCCTTCCATGCCACAAAGGATTTGGGCGAGTTCACCCACTATGGAGACCAAACACTCGTCCTTTTGGAATCCATTGTCGCATGTTCGGGCTTTGACATCGATGATTTTGCCCGAAGATGGAAAAAACTCTTTGAAACCTACAACGGCTATGTCGATAAGGCGACCAAAGCGACCCTTGCTAACTTCGCTTCCGGAAAAAAACCCGAAGAATCCGGATCATCTTCCTCCGACCTGGCTGGCGCTGCTCGCATTGCCCCACTGGTCTACCGCTACCGGAATGATCTCGGAGAACTCCTTTCAAGTGCCAAAACTCAGACGGCAATGACACACGGCAACCCTTCGGTAATCGACGCTTCTGACTTTTTTGCCAGGGTCGTCTGGAGGGTACTCGAGGGAGAAACACCCCTATTTGCCTTGCGGGAGGTAGGGGAGGTGCACTTCAGGGAATCCGTTCTCGAACAATGGACGGCGAAAGGCATCGAAAGTGCGCTAAGCGACACACGGAGTGCCATTCTCAAGTTTGGCCAAAGTTGTGATGTCGAACATGCCTTCCCATCGGTTGTGCATCTTATCGGCAAATATGAAAAAAATCTGAGAGAGGCCCTCGTGGAAAACGTCATGGCCGGAGGAGATTCCGCCGGACGGGGACTGGTGGTGGGAATGATTCTGGGGGCACACCTCGGCTTTGAGGCCATTCCGAGTGAGTGGCTTTGGGGATTGAAACGTTACCAGCATATTGTAGATCTCCTGGAAAGAATTCGTAAGACGCACAACCCATAATAGTTGCCGTTGCTTCCAACTGGTCCCGTGATCCCCCAGGCCGCTTTTTGCCTCAACTATGCTCTCCTCCATTAGTTTCAGATTCATCTTAAGTAGCCTAATTCATGGAGGTAATCGAAATGAGAAAAGGCAGCTCTTTTTCAGCATTGATCTTCATCGTAATTCTCTGCATTGGCGGGGGATTGGCATTTGCCATGAATAGAGCCGACATGGAAAACGCCTGGATTGGAGTCATTACCTTTGTTATCGCTCTCGTTGCTTATCTCTCAATCAAGGTTGCGGATCAGTGGGAAAGGGTGGTTATATTACGGTTAGGCAAGTTCCGCTCCCTCAAGGGACCGGGACTGTTTTTCATTATCCCGGTTATCGACGTGATACCTTACTGGATTGACACCCGCGTGATCACCGGTTCTTTCAAGGCAGAAAAGACCCTTACCAAGGATACGGTGCCGGTGGATGTAGATGCCGTGCTGTTTTGGAAGGTTGTGGACCCCAAGAAGGCAGCCCTGGATGTGGCCGACTATGAAAGCGCCATACGTTGGGCCTCCCAAACGGCCCTGCGTGATGTAATCGGCAAGACCATGCTTTCGGACATGCTGGAAGGCAGGGAGAAGATCAGCGACGAGTTGCAGAAGATCATTGATGAGCGCACCGAGCCATGGGGAATTAATGTTATATCGGTGGAGGTCA
>JBELAB010000229.1:0-5389 GCA_049509275.1 Syntrophobacteraceae bacterium
TCGGATAGGTCTTGGGCTTGGCTTTCTTGTGGGCCTCGAAACGCATTTTCTGGTTTTCAAGCCGCCCGCCAGTGTACACGATCAACCCTTCGTCCAGGAACTCATCGCTCACTTCGACCGCCTGATCGAGAAGACCGCCTGGATCGTTTCTCAAATCAACCACCAGTCCCTGTAGCCCTGAATTGTCAGTTTCGAGTTGGTTGAGCGCCTTGCGCAGATCGTTTGCCGTTCCGCTCTGGAAACTGGAAACCCTGACGTAGCCAAACCCGGGCTCAAGTGTTTGTGACTTTATGCTCTGAATAGAGATGATGTCACGGACAAGTTCAAATTCGAGCGGTTTCTGCTGGCCTTTCCTCAAGATCG
This sequence comes from Syntrophobacteraceae bacterium, assembly GCA_049509275.1. Classification (GTDB taxonomy): domain Bacteria; phylum Desulfobacterota; class Syntrophobacteria; order Syntrophobacterales; family Syntrophobacteraceae; genus SbD1. Next base: position 364 of record JBELAB010000229.1, read on the forward strand.
TCAGCTTCACCTTGCTGCCCTTGGGGCCTCTCATCTTCTGCACCGCGTCCATCAGGGACATGTCCTGGGTAGGCAGGTCATCGATTTTCATGATCTGATCATTTGCCTGAATGCCGGCTTTATCAGCCGGGGTATCTTCGAGCGGGGAGACAACCGTCAAAATGTTGTCGCGAATGGTTATCTCTATTCCAAGGCCGCCGAACTTTCCCTTCGTCTCGATCTGAAGTTCCTTGTAATCCTCAGGCTTCAGAAATGAAGAATGCGGGTCGAGTTCCCGAAGCATGCCGGTTATTGCCCCGTACATGAGCTTTTTCTGATCGGTCTTTTCTACGTAGTTATCCTGCACGATTGAGATGACATCGCTGAAGAGCTTCAAATACTGATAGGCGTCCTGGTTTTCCGGGGTATTTGTCTTGGCCTTGAGCGCAGGCCAGCCCCCGAGGGCCAGAATCACTGATCCGACTGCAATTAGAAGTAAAAGTTTGCGGGTCTTCAACATAGGATTTCCTTATAGTATTGAATTTTGAAACCAGCGGCACAAAAGGTCCCGGATTTTAAGACATTCAGGGCCCCGGTGCTGCCCGGGGCACTCTGAAAAAATAATTATAACCGATCAAATTTAACAGTGCCGCCTTCAAAGGGCAACTCAATTTTTATGCCGGAACAAAGACGGCGCGGTTGGCTCCGTGCAGGCGCCGTGATCCAGTGTATAAAGGCCAAAGCACTAATCGGGCCAAAAGCATTCAGCATCTGAATTTGAAATTGGAAGGGACTTTAAGATGGCTCGCCCAAAAAATATAAGTCCAATCACACGCTATGTGTTAAATTCTTTTCGATTTTCGTGGCGATGCCTTTTCTGTAGATTTTGATACTTCGCAGTTTGAACAATTTGTTAACATGTTTCTTAAGGGGCAACCGATGACGTCAAGCTGCTCAGGATCGGATCAGACTCCGGATGGAAATGAAATGAAGTTCCTTATGGCGGTTCTCGACAATCCTTTCGAGGGAATTCTGGTCATTGACTGCAGAGGGATTGTCATATTCGTAAACACCTTCTTTCTCAATATTCTCAACGCGGCCCAACATCACATCCTCGGGAAAAAGGTATGGGACGCGCTGCCCGGCTGCCGCCTCTATGACACTGTCCTTCAGGGCCATTCTCAATGGGGGGAGAGTCTCAAGGTTGGCGGCCGCGATTTTCTGATCATGCGCTATCCCATAAAGCGGAACGGCCAGACCGTGGGCGCCGCCGTAAAGACCATCTTCCCCGATATGGCTACTGCCAAAGAGATCGCAACACGGGTAGGGCAACCCGCCAGGGTTGTCCAATCCCGGCGGTCACTTTTCACATGTATGGACATTATCGGTGAGACGCCTCCCATGCTTATGGCGAAAAAACTCGCCCGAAAGGCAGCCCGCACGGATTCTACGCTGCTCATAACCGGGGAGAGCGGCACTGGCAAGGAAGTTTTCGCTCAGGCCATCCACAACCGCTCTGTGAGGCGTGAGGCCCCCTTTATCAAGGTCAATTGCGCTGCTATTCCGGAGAACCTCCTCGAATCGGAACTTTTTGGATTTGTCGATGGGGCCTTTACCGGCGCTACGCGCGGCGGGAAACCCGGCAAATTCGAACTCGCCGATGACGGAAGTATCTTTCTTGACGAGATCGGCGATATGCCTCTGGCGATGCAGGCCAAACTCCTCACAGTCCTCCAGGAAAAAGAGATCGAGCGGATCGGTTCGATAAAATCCATCCTATTGAACGTACGCTTCATAGCGGCCACTAACCAGAACTTGCAGATGCTTGTCCGCCAGGGCCTGTTCAGGGAAGATCTTTACTACCGGCTCAAGGTCCTCGAGATCCCCCTTGCCCCGTTGAGGGAACGCATCCAGGACATTCCGCCCATTACCATGCATCTCATCGCAAAAATCAACCAGAGGATCGGCTCCGATATCCACGGCGTGACGCCGGAGTCCATGGAGCAGATGATGGCTTACCATTGGCCGGGAAATGTGCGCGAATTGGAAAACATGATCGAACAGGCAGCTAACTGGAGCGAGGAACCTTTTATCGACTTGACCGGACTGCTCACTGCCGGAGAGGGACACCAAGTCCAGGCCGTCGGCTATGACAAGCATGAGAAGAGCTTCCACAAATCAGTCACCCAGACCGAACGGGACCTTATTGTGTCCGCCCTGACCCATGCCGGTGGAAATAAGGCCAGGGCAGCCCGTATTCTTAAAATCCAGCGCTCCGTGCTTTATAAGAAAATGGCCCGACTCAAAATACAATGATCATGAGGCCAGGGATTGGGATTGTGGAATTTAGGCATTCAAGCCCTCGATTTCTCAATTCCTCGATCATCGAGCGATTATTTTAGTGTCTTTTTTCGGTGCACCTGTCTACAAAAAGGACATATATGTAGCCGGGTCTACCACCCAGCAGTCTCGTTCCCACATGGGCCGTGTTTTGTCAACCCAACGACAATACGCAAGATTTCAGCACCTCGGCTTACGGCTGAGGCCCTGTCAAGCTCTCATGGCATGTCCCTTGCTCTTCCACATTGCCGGCTGGCAAATCAGAAAAACCGCTCAATTTGGTTTTCATAATCGGGAATGATTCCACCTGTCATTAAAGCACTCAACCGAAAGACAGATCGATGGAGGATTACATCACATGGCACATGACAAACGCATTGTCCCAAATGAGGAGAAGATCGAGGAACTCAGCAAAACTGTCCCGGCGTGGGTAAAAGAACTTAAAAGGCCTCCAACACCGGCCGTAATCCCCAGGTTCGGGCCGCTCGAAGGGATTCGGGTGATCAGCACGGGAATCATTGTCGCACAGCCTTATGCCGCCACCAAAATGGCGGAATTCGGCGCCGAAGTGATCCATGTGGAGCGGCCGGGTGGAGACCCTTACCGAGGTATGGCGCCGCTTTTGACAAGGGGCCCCAGAGAGCACAGTTGCGATGAGGCCGAGATCACCAAGTGCAAGCTTTCTCTAGGTCTGAACACCAAGTACAAAAAGGGTCTTGAACTGCTGCTGGCCCTCTGGAAGATCTCTGATGTCTGGATGGAGGCCTCGGCGCCAGGGACTCTCGAGAGGTCCGGAATCACCAATGAGTTGGCTCTGGCGGTAAACCCGGGTCTGATTATCGTCCGTGTCAGCACCTACGGTCAGTTTGGCCTGAACGAATACTTGGGACGTCCCGGCTATGACATCCTTGCTCAGGCCTACGGCGGGATGATGCACATAACGGGCGATCCCGGCGGTCCTCCTCAGAGGGCCAAGACCTACACCGGAGATTACCTGACTTCTCTCACGGCGTGGGCCGCTACGATGATGGGCCTCTGGGAGGTCAAGAAAACGGGACGGGGACAGGTAATCGACGTGGCCCAGTTTGAATGTGTTGCGCAAACGCAAGGCAACTGCATGCCGCTGTTCACCGGCGAGGGTGTTGTATACGGACATACGGGCAACCGCGCCCCGGGGTTTCAGCCCTACGACACTTTCAAGTGTCGGGACGGCTGGGTCGTCATTGGGGCCTTCGGAGGGGCGATTTATCCCAGGGTGCCTAAATTCCTGGGTCTTGATCCGGAGGACTACAGCTACGAAGCCTGTTCGAGAGATGCAAACGCCGTGAGTTCGGAGAAAGGCAAGGAACTCGACCGGTTGCTCCGCGATTATTGTGCCAACCACACCTGCCTCGAGGCCGAAACGGAGCTGAACAATGCTCAGATCGGCTGCTCCAGGGTTTTCGGTGCGAAGGATAGTTATGCCGACTCTCACTACAATCTCAGGGAAATGACTGTCCCCGTGCTGGACCGCCAATCCGGTGTTCCTCTCCGGGTATATGGAGTTGTGCCTAAGATGTCTCTGACCCCTGGACAAATTTGGAGAGGCGCGCCGTCCATTGGCGAAGATACCACTGAAGTGCTTTCCATGATGCTGGGCTTCTCAGAGCAGGAGATAAACAAACTCTACGACGAGAAGATCGTCCATAGGACCGACCCCTTCACGATTCCAAAGGTTGAGGCCGTCAATCCTTAGGCGGGGCTCTGTCCAGCCTCATCCGAAGATGAAATCCGGATGTTGGATGCCGGATGGATCGCAGGTTCCGATCTCGCTTTTGGGGCATCCAACGTCCAATATCCAATATCAACATTAGCCTGGACGCATCGTTAAATCGGCGGCAATGCGCCGCACGGGGAACTCGTGAGATGAAAAATCGAATCACTGAGATGCTCAAAATCAAGTACCCCATAGCAATGGGCGGGATGGCCGGTGTGACGGATGGGACTTTTGCAGCGGCAGTCAGCGAGGCGGGTGGACTTGGGACGATAGGGGCCTTCAAGGAATCCGGAGAAAGCCTTGCCGCCGAAATACGGCGTTTGAAAGAACTGAGCATTAAGCCCTTTGCGGTCAATGTTCCATTGATTGTTCCACAGGTTGCGGAGCTTATGGCCGCCGCAGTCGAGAATCAGGCGCCGGTGGTCGTTACAGCGGCAGGTGACCCAAGGATTTATACCAAACAACTGCAAGCCTCCGGCATCCGCGTAATGCATGTCGCTCCCTGCGTGGAACTGGCGAGGCGGGCGGAGGATGCCGGTGTGGACGCCATAATCGCCGAGGGTTTCGAATCAGGCGGTTTTGCTTCTCCTTACGAGATCGGCACCCTGGCCCTGGTGCCCCAGGTTGTTGACGCAGTGAAGATCCCTGTGCTGGCTGCCGGTGGGATTGCCGATTGCCGGGGCTATGCGGCTTGTCTAATCCTGGGGGCCGAGGGGGTGAGCGTCGGGACCGCCTTCCTGCTCACCAGGGAAGCCCGCCGGGTTGGGACTGCATGGATGCGCCGGATGCTCAAAGCCGGCGACACGTGCACAAAAATTGTCGCACGCCAGGCAGCCCCTTTCCGGGCGCTCATCAACAGCTATACTCCCTTGTTCGAAGAACGGATATCGAAGGGGACATCTAAAAAGCAAATCGTTGACGAAATCATTTCTTCGGATTGGGGGGGAGATG
>JBELAB010000023.1:0-14232 GCA_049509275.1 Syntrophobacteraceae bacterium
TGCGCTACCGGATGCCCGGAGGATGCGATCTCAATGGAAGCCAAACCGGGTTTTCCGGCCCCGCCCAAAACTCCTAAAGAGTTGGTGGCGGCGTTTAGAAGCAGTGCTGAAGGTCAAAGCTGATATTGAAAATCTGATGCCGGTTTAGTTATCCGAGTTTATATTCCTTGAGCTTTCGCCACAGAGTGGTCCGGGGAATGTTCAATATCTGCGCGGTGAGGCCCTTGTTGAAGCCCGTCGTCTCAAGGACCCTCGCAATATAGCGCTTCTCGACCTCGTCCAGGGGCAGCAGGCCTTCCCCCTCGATAGTATCGAACTCGAGATGCTGAATATCCTGGGGCAAATCCTGGGGCCTTATCTGATTGCAGTCGGCCAGGGCGACCGCCCGCTCGATGATGTTCTCCAACTCCCTTACGTTTCCGGGGAAGGTATAGCTCATGAGGATTTGAAGCGCCTGGGGCTGAATGTCCGTGACTTTTTTCCGGAAAGCCAGGCAATATTTCTCGATGAAATGACTGACAAGAAGCGGTATGTCGTCGCGGCGTTCGCTCAACCCGGGCAAGGGTATCGTCACTACGTTCAGCCGGTAGAAAAGGTCCTCGCGGAAGTTGCCCTGCGCGACTTCATGTTTCAGGTCCCTGTTGGTGGCGGCGATGATCCGGATGTCCAGATCGATGGGGCGAATGCTCCCGACACGCAGAATACGCCTCTCCTGGATCACATGGAGCAGCTTCACCTGCATGGTAGGAGGCATTTCGCCGACTTCGTCCAGGAATACCGTTCCTCCCGAAGCTGATTCAAGCAAACCGATTTTGGTTGCTGCGGCCCCGGTGAACGCCCCCTTCTCATAGCCGAAAAGCTCGCTGCTGATGAGTTCCTCGGTGAACCCGCCACAATTGAAAGATACGAACGGATGGTCCTTCCTCGGGCTCAACCGGTGTATGGCCCTCGCCACCAGGGCCTTCCCGGTGCCGCTTGCGCCCTGGAGCAAAATATTGCAGTCTACCTCAGCGATTCTTTGGATCATCGTGAAAAGCTCTTTTACGGCCGGGCTGTTGCCTACGATCGTAGTCAGGCCGGCCGAACTCTTCAAGGCTTCGCGCAAGCGCAGATTCTCCTGCCGCATGCTGATCCTGTCCAGCGCTCCCCTGGCCAGCGCCCTGATTTCATTGAGCTTCAGAGGCTTTGCCGCATAGTGATACGCGCCGTCTTTGATGGCCTCGATAGCACTGTCTATGCTTCCATAACCGGTGATGATGATCACCTCTGCCTGGCTCCGGATGGCTTTGCTCCGGGCAAGGACCTCCATGCCGCCGGTATCCGGAAGCCTCAAATCGCAGAATACGACATCAAAGGGATCCACCTGCATGCGCTCCAAAAATGAGCGCCCCGTCGTAAACGCCTCCACCTCGTAGCCATCCCTTGAAAGGGCCCGGCTCAGCCGGCGGCATACGGTTACCTCATCGTCAACTATCGCCACCCGTGCCTGCTGCATATTCGCATCTTTCCCCATCCTGACCGGCGGCCTGATCCTGTGCACGTGCAACCGGCAACAATACCGTGAATACAGTCCCCATGCCGATTTCGCTTTTTACCTCAATCCGCCCCTGGTGTCTTTTTACGATTGAATAGGCGACCGATAGTCCCAAACCGGTCCCGTGGCCTACACTCTTGGTGGTGAAAAAAGGCTCGAAGATATGCTCGATCGCCTCAGGTTTCATTCCTACCCCGGTGTCCCCGATATCGAAACGAACGAAGTCCGGGCCCTCGGCCGCCACATTTACCGTTATGGCCCCCCCGTTGGGCATCGCCTGTATGGCGTTGAGCATCAGGTTCATAAAAACCTGCTGCAAACTTCTTATGTCGCCGCGAACAGGCGGCAGCGCCTCGGGGATTTTCACATCAAGTCCTATTCCGGAGAGCATAATCTGATTCTTCACGAGGGCGACGGTGCTGCGTACGATTTCCCTGGCCTCGATGCTGGAGCGCTCCGGACGTTCTGTGCGCGAGAAGTCCAGGAGGTTTTTGACAATCTCGCACGCCCTCTCCGATTGTGTGAGGATGTCATGGATCAGTTCCTTAGCCTCGGCATCCATCCGGCCGCCGTATTCCTCGAGGTAGGTCTCGGCCGTTAGAGAAATGTTGTTGAGAGGATTGTTGAGCTCATGAGCTATGCCTGCGGTGAACGTGCCGAGTGCAGCGATCTTCCTGGCCTGCAGCAAGTGCTCCTGATTGGCTTCCAGTTCCTGGGCCATTCGGTTGAAGGCGCCTATCAGGCCATGTATCTCGTCGGTCTGCAATCCGTCATAGGAGGTGGGACTATAGTTACCCCTGGCCACGCCCTGGATAGTAGTTTGAAGCACCTCCAGAGGACGGAGCAAACCATGCGTCACGAGCTTTATCACTAACAACATGAGCAGAAAAAAAATACCGAGGAAAGCGAACGGAAGGACCGAGACCTTTACGATGGCCTTACGGATTCTTTCCTGTTTTATCCTGAGGAACCGATCGGCAAAATCGGTTAGTTCCTTGCCTTGCCGGCGTATCTGCTCGGGGTCGGCGGCTGCTCTGCCGTCGGTCTCATAGAGACTGAGCGTCCGTTGGTAGTCGCCCAGGGCGTCCCGGAACTTTTCGAACGTTTTCAGGTCCGTAATGTTTATGATGTCCCCGGAGAGATCCGAGACGAGGGAGTCGATATACTTGAAATAATATTTTCCTTCCTGGATGCTCGCCACGTCATTGTAAAAAAGATAATTTTTCTCGAATCGGCGCATTTCGAGCATGTTGTTAAAAAGCTCATAATAGCGCTCACCCAGGAGAAGACGGCCCTTTACAGTCGAGAGATTCCAAAGGTTGAGGAGCGTCAGGGCGGAAATGGAGATCAAAGTTACCGCGAAGACGATAAATATCTGCCCTTTTATGGAACCCAGGAGCCACTTCAGGACCGGGTTGCCAAGAATGCGCGGACGATGCCAAAAGGGGCCGCCTGCCATCATCACCTTCTTTAATGAATTGTGAATTCACCACAGAGGCGCAGAGACCGCAGAGGAAAGCAAAAAACTGAGTAATAAATCTTTCATAGCTCTTCTCTGTGCCCTCTATGTCTCTGTGGTGATCCGTTTATTCTTTCTTCGCGCCTTCGCGTGAAAAATTCCCACGCCCCGCGAGATGTGGTGACCTGGGGCGTTGCGCATGCGGTGAGCGCTTACCCCGGCGGTGCTGTTCCAAAATGGAATGTGAATCCATAATGACGGGGAATGCTATTTCATTTTGAAACAATCAACGCATCACACGCTTATCATAAGTCAGCATTCATTTCAAGGAAACCCGCATTATTGCCCGCTTTTGCCGGTTTGGCACATTGATTGCCCAATAGGAGCAGATACAAAGAGGAACGAGATGATATGGAACGGATACTGGTTAGCATGAACTGCCGGAGTGGTTCGTGGGGCGCGTGGTCAAGGGCGATTTCGCTGGCTGGAAGGATAGACGCGAAGCTGTGTGCTCTGCTGGTGCTCCCGCCCCCGGTAAAGGGCGCAGGCATCGAAGAGCATAACGCTCCATGCGGGACCCGGGAACGTCTCGAACTGCTCATCGAAATCGCCAAATCGGAAGGTGCTCGAATCGACTATTTCATTTCGGAAGGCAATTATGAGGAAGAAGTCATCCGGTTTGTCGAACAGAACCGGATAACTCTGGTAATAGCTGAGTATCCCGATGATGAGAACCCTCATTCGGAACGGGATATGGCGCAAATCCGCAAAATTCAGCATCGTATCGCTTGCCGGGTCGAGCTGGTAAGCCCCCGCAAAATGCAAAACCATCAGCAAAGGAGAGAGCAACAGTCATGAGCATTCCACTCCACCTATATCTTCCAATCGCAGGGAACAGCGTCAACATGCTCGTAATTTTGGGCTTAGGGGGCGGGGTGGGCCTGCTGTCGGGCATCTTCGGGGTCGGCGGCGGGTTTTTGATGACGCCGCTTCTGATAATGTTCGGCATTCCCCCGACCGTGGCTGCGGCTTCGGATTCCAACCAGATCGTCGGGGCCTCGACATCCGGCACTCTTGCGCATTTCCGCCTGGGCAACGTCGATTTCAAAATGGGCCTGTTGCTCCTGGCCGGCGGGGTAGCCGGGGGGACGGTGGGAGTTCAGATCATCAAGGTCCTTCGGCAGCTCGGCAATGCCGATTTCCTGATCAATGTCACCTATGTGCTCATGCTCGGAATCATCGGGAGCTACATGTTCGCCGAGAGTCTTCAGTCGATGCGCAAGACCCGGGGAAAGACCCGCGTGTCCCGGGTCAAAAAAGAATCGTTGTACGGGCGCACGGTAAAAATACTGCCCTGGCAGATGGAATTCGAAAGATCCGGTGTGAGGGTTTCAATACTGATGCCGCTCAGTCTTGGAGTACTTGTTGGAATCCTGGCGGCGATAATGGGTGTGGGCGGCGGATTCATCATGGTTCCGGTAATGGTTTATATGCTGCGGATGCCCATGCACGTCGTCGTGGGAACAAGTCTGTTCCAGATTCTTTTCACCTGTATCAATGTTACAATCATGCAGGCATGGAGAAACCACACGGTGGATTTTATCCTGGCGCTTGTGCTTCTAATTGGATCATCTATAGGCGCTCAGCTCGGGGCCAAGCTCGGCAAAAAACTGCGAGGGGACCAACTAAAAATACTCCTGGCCTCACTGGTGCTTGTGGTCATGGTCAAAATGCTCTACGAGCTGCTTGCCCGGCCCGAAGTACTCCTGGCTTATGTAGGGGGACATTAAAAAATGAAGATCGGATACCTTATACTCTTTGCCGCCTTCTGCCTCTTTACAGTTTCCACCGCTGCGGCGCAGGACGTTGCCCGGATGACGGTCGAGCCTCAGGCCATAAACATTGGCGCGCTTTACAACGGGACCACTCTTACCGCAAAGGGATCGCTTCCAGCGGATAGCGAAGCCATCGTCCGGTTCATGGGGACCTCCTCCGAGTTGCACATGAAGCAGATGGGAAAAGTAGGGGGCATCGTGTGGATGAACCTCGATTCAATCACCTTCAAAGGGGCGCCCAGTGTCTGTCTGGTCTCATCGGCCGTTGATTTCAAGCGGTTCGAAGCCAATGGCGGCGCCTCGATCAGGATATTGAGGCTCTCCGGCCTCAAGGGATCCGTCCAGATAGAAGCCGGTGGCGGCGGGCACGAAAACGCTTTCGAGGAATTGCTCAAATTGAAACAAAAGGAAGGACTGTACCGGGAGATGCTTGGAAACATCTCCTATGGGAGTGCATCTGAAGGACAGAAGAGCTTTTTGGCAGTGGTCCCGATCCCCTCTCGGCTGAGTCCCGGCGACTATATGGTCGAACTCGACGCGGTGAGGAACGGAGAGGTCATCGCCCGGGCTGAACAGCCGGTTACGGTCAGCCTGGTTGGTTTCCCCGCCCTGCTCGCCGGACTTGCCTTCGGGCATTCGGCGCTCTACGGCATCCTCGCGACCGTTATAGCCCTGTTTGCCGGTCTTGCAATCGGACTGGTTTTTCAGGGCAGGGGGGGCCATTGAGCGGTGGGACCGCCAGTCAGGTTCGGCACTCAAACCTTCGGCGGCGCCCGCGGGGGAGACGGCCGCAGCCAAATTGCCCGCCGGCCGCAACCAGGATTTGTCTTATCAGTAGAGTGAGTTGACGGCCATGGGCTGCGGCGGGTGGCCTCAGAGAACCTGGAGATTGCCGAGTGCCGGCGGCTTCTCTTTTCAACGCAACTCCGCATAAGGAACGAGTTGAATGAATTTATTTCACGGCCTGAAGGAGTTTTTCTCCTTCCGGTCGTCTCAAAAACCTACTCTTCCTTTCTCGGTGCTTTTCAAGAAATTCAGGAGCATCCTGGAACGGAACAACCTTATCCTGGAACTTATGGCTGACATGGGTGACAAGCTCGGGGGCGAGTACGTATTTGATGGCCAGTATGTCTTGGATATCAGTGAGAAAATAGGCGATATCGTTTTCAAGCTGATTTCAGACCTGTCCGTAATGACCCAGAACGACAATGTAGATCTTTTTGTCGCTTTTGAGCGAATTCAGAACGATATCCAGGAGGAACTGGCTGGAAGGCGCGCTTTTCCCATGACCAGGCCGGCGGTTCTGCTGGACGAACTCAATGGCGATCTCAATGAGGAGGTGGGCAACAAATTCGCCAATCTCGGGGACATACGCAATACGCTGGGGCTGCCCACCATGAACGGTTTTGTCATAACAACCAGGGCATTTTTCGATTTCATGGAAGCCAACGGTCTGCCCGGGTACATAGAACATTGTCTTGCCACGGTGGACGTAAAGGACGAGATTGCATTCGAAGCCATGTGCAACGAGGTGCGCCGGCGAATTTTCGATGCGGCCATTCCCAGGCATGTAGTTTCGAATATAGAGGCCATGCTGAATATTATCGGCGGCAGGCGGCAGGGCGAACCCTTGAGCTTTGCCGTAAGGAGCAGTGCCTGGGGCGAGGACAGCGACTTCAGTTTTGCCGGGCAGTATGAGAGCGTGCTCAATGTTCCGAGAAAGGCTATTCTGCCGGCCTACCGGCGTGTGATAGCCGGGGCCTACACGCCTGAAGCCTGGCGATACAGGCTCCATAGAGGATATCGGGAAAGCGAAACGGCCATGGCGGTCGGGTGCCAGTTGATGGTCGATGCTGAAGTCAGCGGCGCAATGTACACTTACGCGCCGCTTCCCCAGGAGCAGGAAGCCATGGTGATAAGCGCCGCCTGGGGCCTTGGGCCGGCCGTTGCGGGCGGCCTCGCAGAATCGGATACCTTTATCCTGGACAGGCTGCCCCCCCACCGTGTCACCTCCACCGAGTCAGGGCGCAAGGTGAGTAAAATGGTCATGAAACAGGACGGTGGGACGGCCTGGGTTGACGTTGCTCTGAATATGCAGGACGAGCCCTGTCTTTCGGCTGAATATATCCAGAGGCTCGCCCAGGCGGCCATAATGATCGAAAGATACTACAGACGTCCCCAGGACGTTGAATGGGCCTTTGACTGCAAAGGCAATCTCTATATCCTGCAGTCAAGGCCTCTTAACGTTCAACCTAACCAACCGGAGCGCCATCGGCTCTACATCGACCATGCAAGCCTGTCGGCGCAGGTGCTTTTCTCGGGCAAGGGGACAGTTGTCCAGGGGGGTGTGGCGTCGGGAAAGGTCTATGTGGCCCAGGGGGATGACGACCTGAAGGATTTCCCCTACGGGGCAATTCTGGTGGCGCGCTACACTTCTCCCAAATACTCGCGTATCATGCGCAAAGCCAGGGGCATACTTACAGACGTAGGTTCGGCCACCGGGCATATGGCCACTCTGGCGCGCGAGTACCGGGTCCCCACCGTGGTGGATACCGGCGTTGCCACCAAGGTTCTCAAAACAGGGGATGAGGTGACCCTGGATGCTATACAGAACGTGGTTTATGAAGGAACGGTCAAGGAACTGAGCCAATTTGAGATCACCCAGGAAGATGTATTTGAGGAATCATATGAGTACCGTATGCTCAAGAGGATCCTAAAGAAAATAAACCCCCTTAACCTGGTCGACCCGCACAGCGAGTCTTTCAAAGCGGCCCGTTGCCGAACCTTTCACGACATCACCCGGTTCGTTCATGAAAAAGCGGTTGAGAGGCTCATAGATCTGAGCGAAAATTATCAGAAACATCACGACAAAACGCCGAAACGACTGCAATTCGTCATTCCACTCGGCCTGGTGATAATCGATATCGAAAAGGGCACGAGCTCGCCCGCTCAGGCCCGGTCCGTGACGTTCGAGCAAATTGAATCAACGCCAATGAAAGCGCTGCTGGGGGGACTTTTGGAAAGCGGCATGTGGGAAACCAATCCCGTTGCCGTGGACCTGGGCAGCTTAATGTCGAGCTTCACCCGGACATTCAGTTCGTCGCTGGCCAGCCCCGAGGACGTCGGCCGCAACCTGGCCGTTATTTCGAATAATTACATGAACCTGCACCTCAGACTCGGCTATCACTTCAACATGCTGGATTCTTACATTGGAGACTCCCTGAACGATAACTATATTTATTTCCGGTTTCTCGGGGGTGTTTCCAATGTCGCACGCCGCTCGCGCCGGGCCAGGTTTATAGCCGAAGTAATGGAGTGCTTCGATTTTCTCGTCGAAATACATGGAGATTTGGTTGTCGGCAGGATCAAGAAAATGTCCAAAGAGAGGATGGTCTCCAGGATGAAGGTCCTGGGCGGCTTGATAGGCTACACGCGCCAACTCGATATCAGCATGATCAGCGATGAACGGATCGACCTTCATTTATCCGACTTTATGCAGAGGATTCAGACTCTTACGGAGGTGAGCGATGACGCCCCAATGTGCGAACTGCGCCCCAAAGACGCAGATCCTGATCCTGGACGATGAGCCTATAGTGTGCAAGCGGCTGAGACCTGCTTTCCAAAAAGCGGGCTACGAGGTGGAAACCTTTACCGACAGCGCTTCAGCCATGGCCAGGATCGAGGAAAAGCGGTTCGATATTGTCATTACCGACCTGAAGATGAAAGGCGCCGACGGAATGCATTTCCTGGCGCGAATCAAAGAGATTGCGCCCGATACCGGTGTCGTAGTCATAACGGGGTTTGCTACCTCGGAGAGCGCAAAGGAGTCATTTCGGAAAGGGGCCTTCGATTTTGTGGCCAAGCCTTTCAAATTGAGCGACATCATCGATACCGTCCGGCGGCTGGAGGAAAATCGCCGTGCGGGACCTGCTTAACACCAGTGTAGGTGCAACATTATGCGGCTGCCGTTCATCTCATTCAGGCGACACAGGCTTGTTCCCGGGCAGGGGCTGGAGGAGGTCCGGTCCCTGTTTGCAAAATTCCAGCGCATTCAGAAGCACAATACCAGGGTCTTGGAATTAATGGCCGAAATGGACCGAGCCCTGGGCGGGGAGTACATTTTCGACCGCGCCTTCCTTGAAAGCTCGGTCCGCGAGTTGAGCGGGCATGTATACCAGGTTGTATATTGCCTCAATGCCATGTCTCGAAACGAATACGTTGCTCTGTTCGACCGGTATCAAAGCATCAAGGGAGTCCTGGATGACATACTGGCCGGAGGCGTAGGACCATTTGGAGCGAGTCTCGCTTTGCCCTATTCCGTCCTTGGCGTTGAAATGGAGCCCCTGGCAGGCGCTTTGAACGTCTGTCTGGCCGAGGCCCGAAACCGTCTGGATATTGCTGCCCCGGACGGTTTTGCGGTGACGGTGATTGGCTGCTCCCGCCTTATTGAGGCAATTGGGGCGGCAGGGGCGGCAGGGGCGGCAGGGCCGCACGCCTCGCGTGCGGCCGGGCGGGCTGTCGAGGTCCCGGAAATTGATTTTCCGCCGGAATTGGCCGAGGCGATTAATTATCAGGTCGAAGCCCTTTTTGACCGGCACGGAGGCCCCGTTCCTCTAACCGTGCGAATTTGTTCCTCTGCCATGAACTCAGAGGTGCTGACCAACGTTGAATCCAAAGACATCCTCGATTCGTGCAGACAGGTTCTGGCCGGATATTTGGCGGCGGACGAAGAACCCGGGGATGCTCCGGTAGCCCTGGCGGTGAACGAGACGGTGTCGGGGTATTTAGCCGGCTGGGTTTCTGGTGTGGCCACACCCGGGTCGCCTTCCGGAGGACTTTTTTGCATTACGGCCTGGCCGGCGGATGCCCCGGATCGAAAGGAGAGCTTTTTTCTTCGCCGGACCTACCCCTTCGACCTTGTTGAATCCGAGATTAAAGCCAAACCCTTCGACCAGCAGCTCTATGCCGGCGTGCATCCCCTTACGTGCACGCCGAAAGGGTTGTACCGGGGTTCGGCCCTCATGGGCCCTTCTTTTCTTCGGAGCATTGCCGAATGCGCGGCCGCTTTTGAACGGATCCTCGGCTATCCTCAGAATCTGGGTTGGGTAAGGGGAGATGGGGAGCGGCCGGTCATAGTGAACGTAAGCCCGGCAAGCGGACTGGGCGGTTCTGCCGGAATGGCATGCGATTCGGTTGATTTGCCTGAGGGCGCCGAGGTGATGCTGACCGGAGGTGAAACCGTGCAGATGGGCATAGCAGCCGGCCCGGTCGTTCACGTCTCTGAGAGCGAACTGGATCGGTTCCCCTATGGCGCCGTGGCCGTCGCCAGGCAGGCAAGCCCCAGACTGAGCGCCATCATGCGCAGGGCTTCCGCCATCGTGACCGAAATTGGCGCCTCGATCGGGCACCTGGCCACCATAGCAAGAGAGCTGCGCATCCCCGCCATTTTTGGCGCTGACGGGGCAATGGAGCGCTTGCCGGAGGGGACCGAGGTCACAGTGGACGCCGGGGACAGAACCGTCTACAGGGGCATCGTGGAGCCTCTTCTAGCCTCCCGCGCGTGCAGCACCGAACTCTATCCAAACGATCCCGAATACGTTGCGCTGCGCCGCCTGCTGCGGTGGATAATGCCTCTGGATCTCATAGATCCGGACTCCAGTGCATTTTCCGTCGACAATTGCCGTACTTATCACGAAATAATTCATTTCGCTCATGAGCGGTCCATAGAGGAGCTGCTCAAAATTCAGGAGCACGGCGCAGGGCTGAAAAGTCAGTATGTAAGGAATCTCGAGATAGACACGCCGATCGATCTTTTCGTGCTGGACATCGGTGGAGGAGTCTCCCCGGAGGCCGGTCCCCGTGTCCGAATGGATGATGTCATCTCGAAGCCTTTCCTCGCATTCCTGCGTGGACTGTCTCTGAAGGAACTCTGGGATCGTGATGCGGGCTCCCTCAGCATCAGAGAAATAATCTCCGGGTTTGACCGCACGTTTGCTGCGATAATGGAGCCGCCTGAATTCTCCGGAAGAAACCACGCCATTCTGGCAGAAAACTACATGAATGTCGGTCTTCGGCTGGGTTACCATTACAGCGTCATCGACAGCTATCTGAGCGGGAACATTAATCAAAACTACGTCTATTTCCGTTTTGCAGGTGGATTTGCCGATGAAAACCACCGGCGGCGCAGGGCCGAGTTCATCCGGACTATCCTGGATCAACTGAGCTTCAAAGTGACTGTCAAGGGCGATCTCGTTTTGGGCAAACTCAAACTGGCCGGCAACACCGAGGTTATCTCAGCTCTTAAGGTCCTCGGAGAGCTTACGGGTTTTACCCGGCAGATCGATCTTTCGATGGACTCGGAAAACAGGGTGGAGCAGTTTGCCAGGCTGTTCCGGGAAAAATCCCGCCATGCTGCGGCATTCGGGCAACAGGAGAAAACGCGTGCCTAGTATCCTCGCGGGACTATTTCAAAAATTACGGGAGCGCCGGCTGGCTCGAGCGGCGAAATTTCTGGATGCTCTGAAAATCCGGTATCACACTTTCCGTATTCTGCTCGCCAACAATGAGTACTCGCTTGACCTCATGAGGTCCCTGGATCAGTCACTGAGGTCCGGGAGCACCGATCTGCCCGAGATAACCGAGGAGCTTCTAAGCGTCACTTACGAGCTTGTCGACGGGCTAAACCGTCTGAGCGAGGGCCGTCACCAAAAGCTTTTTGAAACCCATTACAGCCTTGCCGGCGAGATCCGCAAGGAACTCGACGCCGTGATGGTGGTCCAATTCCGTGCGCCGGCTTGCATTTTCCTGGAAGACCTCTCGGCCGATCTCCGTGGGGAGGTGGGCGGGAAGGCTGCCACCCTGGCCCTGTTGCGCAAAGCTGGTTTTCCCGTTCCGGACGGTTTTGCCGTGACGGCGATCTCCTGCGAGGGAATGCTGGCGGCCAACGGTCTTGATCTTTTCATACGGCAGAGGGCGCAGAGGCTTGAGGCCGGGTACAACCGGGGCGCGGACTTTGAAGCCGATGCAGAAGAAATTCGCCTCCGTATTGTCGATGCGGTCCTTCCGCAAGCTTTCGAAGAGGAGCTCCGACGCGCCTACGAACGGCTCGCCGGTCCGGGGGGAGCTGCGATATCCGTCCGAAGCAGCGCTCTGGTCGAAGACAGGCTGGAACACTCCTTCGCCGGTCAGTTCAAGAGCGTGCTCAACGTGATCTCGTTCGATGGGTTGAAGGACGCGGTCAGGGAAGTCGTTGCAAGCAATTACAGCCCTCGATCGATCTCCTACCGCCTTCACGCCGGACTTTCCCTGCTCAGGCATGATATGGCCGTTTTATGTCAGCCAATGGTGCGGGCCGAGTCGGCGGGAGTACTGTTCACTATAGACCCTGCGGCGTCCGAAAGCGGGCGGATGCTTATCAGTGCTGTTCCCGGGCTTGGAATCCCGGCAGTGAGCGGGAGCGCTCCCGCTGATATCTACCGGCCATCGAGGGAGCCGTTAGACACGGGCCCGATGGGCGATTGGGCACAAATTGCCCAAAAGACCCATCGGACTGTAGCCAGGGCTGACGGCGGCGTCGAGGAGCGGGAGTTATCTGAAAATGAGCGGAATGTGCCTGCGCTTTCCGAAGACCGGATTCGCTCCCTGGTTCGTCTCAGCCGAAGGGTTGAAAGCCTGATCGGAAAACCGCAGGACATCGAATGGGCGATTTCGGAGGAAGGCGAGATTTTTATCCTCCAGTCGAGAGGCATCAGGCTTCCCCTCAAGAGCAGGCAGGCAGCGGAGGCTGCACGGGGAGAGGTCCTGCTGCGGGGAGGGGTCTGTGCTTCGCCGGGGCGGTGCGTGGGCAGGGTCAAAGTGGCACATTCGACCCGTGATTTTGAAGCCTGGCGCAATTTGCCGCGCGAGCCGGGTATCCTGGTGCTTCCCCAGAGCATGTCGGATGCGGCCGCCCTGGTCCCCGACTTTGAAGGCGTTGTGGTCGATCTCGGCAACCCTGCGGATCACCTTGCCTGTGTGGCTCGAGAATACTCCCGCCCGATGCTGACCGGGGCAGGTAAGGCGACCCAGACGCTTCACGACGGCCAGTGGGTGATTTTGGACGCGGATATGGCCATGATTTTGAAGGCGCCTGAGGAGGTATGGTCCGCCGCCGGGCCCGGCAACGCCCCTTCGGAAGGCCGCAGGGCTAAGCCCAGTGTTGCCTCACGTCCCAAGACAACCCGTCTGAGGCAGCTAATCGAGCCTTTAAACCTCACCGACGCATACGGTCCAACATTTTCCATCCAGGAATGCGGCTCGCTTCATGACCTTATCCGCTACACCCACGAAATGGCGGTCCTGGCAATGTTCCAGACAGGAGACGACATTGTGGAGTCGGCGGAAATACTGATACGGCGTCTTGATGGCGCCGTACCGCTGCACTTCCTGATAATTGATCTCGGCGGCGGTATCGCTCCCGGCAGCAAGACTTTCAAGGTCCGGCTGGAAGATATTCTATCGGTTCCGATGCTGGCGCTCTGGAGAGGAGTTTTAACGCCCGGGCTTCGATGGAACCTGCCCCCGCCAACAGCCGGGGTTTCGGGGCTTCTTTCCCGCTCGATGCTTGACGCGGGCAGCGCCAGGCCGATCGGGCAGCAGAACTACGCCTTAATTACTCGGGACTATCTGAATCTGAACGCACGCGTGGACTATCATTTCGCCATGGTGGACGCAGTTTGCGGCATGAATCCCAGGGAGAACCACATCCGTTTCAGGTTCAAGGGCGGCGGGACAACAGCCGTCCAACGGGAGCGGCGTGCGCTATTCATCTCTGAGGTGCTTGAGGCGAACAATTTCTTCGTGGACCAGCGCGGCGACCTGGTGACCGCTACCATTCTGGAGACCGGGCAATCCGAAACCGAGGATCGGTTGGTCATGC
The DNA here is from genome assembly GCA_049509275.1 of Syntrophobacteraceae bacterium. Taxonomy (GTDB): domain Bacteria; phylum Desulfobacterota; class Syntrophobacteria; order Syntrophobacterales; family Syntrophobacteraceae; genus SbD1. The sequence continues at coordinate 13,746 of JBELAB010000023.1, forward strand.
TGGGGAGGCTGCTGGGCTTCAGCAGGCTGCTTGATGCGACTATGCGCGACGACACCGTTCATTCGATCGGGAGCTTGCGCAGGCCTGAAGCTAAGACACGAAGACAAGATTTCACCGCAGAGGCGCAGAGGACTAGTCATAGAGCGGAGCGTAGAGATTGTGGATTGGTGGGCAGGATAAGGCGGCGCCCACCCTACAGGACTCAGGACAATCCTAGAAAAATAAGGCGCCAGGCGCGAAGACTTGATGCATGCGAAGACTGATCATATACAGGTCAGGGAGGGACGCGAAGACGCGAATATTTGCTTACATACAATCCAGCAGCTTGTATCCGGAGTCCACAACCACGCATTAGGGAGACTGTGTCGTAAAGGCAATATCTTTGGTATTTCCCCCCACATTTCAAAATAAAATATTTCCGGAAAAGTCTCATTAATTTGGCACGGTGTTTGACCGGCGAGAACGGCCATGGCTTCCGGGTACAGGC